>JBLNDC010000505.1:0-10842 GCA_050261255.1 Bacteroidota bacterium | reverse complement strand
AGGCCGGGGTGAAGGTTGCGCTGCAAATGGATGCTTCGTCGGAAACTAAATGGCTTCCCTTGCATGCCGGATTGGCAGTCCGGGAAGGCATGGAGGAAGAGGAGGCTTTTAAAGCCATTACAATCAATGCCGCAACCATTACCGGAGCGGCGGACCGGATCGGTAGTCTGGAACCGGGTAAAGACGCAGATATCGCCATCTTCTCCGGCCATCCGTTCTGCACCTTCACAGTTTGCGAACGAACCTATGTCGGCGGGAAAATGGCTTTTCGCCGGGAAGGGCCTCCGGCGCCGGCTCATTTTTGCTGTCATTAATGGCGTAAAGGCAATCATTTTTGATATTGAATCAAACGTAATTCAGTCTCGCAATCTTTAAGTTTGTTCATGAGCGCATTCAAGGAAGGAGCGACATCGCCGCCTTCTTTAATGGCGTCGTTAAGAATAGATCTAGCGTTGTCCAGACTATTAAGAGCCATTATGATCTTTGCGATCTGAGAATCGGACATTTGGAAACCTCCGGTAAGATTTGGTTATTTATAATGTCGGTGTTTATTTGATAAACATTAACAGTTATTTAAAAAAAATACAACATAATGTATTTAAAACCAAAAAATTCTACTGAAAAATTGAGGCTTAATTGCCTTTTACCCTTTAATGGGTTATAATTAATCAAAATAATTTGAAGTCAAGAACCGACTAAAGGAGTGGCAGCAATGCTTGATATCAAACTGGTCCGAAACGAGCCGGAAAAGGTCCGCGCCGGAATGGCCAAGCGGGGAGCGCAGGTCCCCCTGGACCAATTTATAAATTTAGATGAAGAAAGGCGCCGGAAATTAACAGAAGTTGAACAGCTTAAGAATAAGCGAAATACAGTCTCTAAAGAAGTAGGCAGATTAAAGGCTCAAGGGCAGGATGCCACCGGGATAATCCAGGAAATGCAGGATGTAGGAGGAAAAATTCAGGAACTAGATCTAGCAATTCGCGATATTGAAGAACAATTAAATCAAATTTTGATGGTAATTCCGAATCTTCCCCATGAATCGGTTCCGGTAGGTAAGGATGAGACCGAAAACCAATTGATTAGGACTTGGGGCGAACCTCGTAAATTCGATTTTCAACCAAAAACCCACGACGAGATTGGAACCGGAATTGGGATCATGGACTTTGAAAGAGCGGCTAAAATAAGCGGCGCCAGGTTTGTGGTAATGTCAGGTTGGGGCGCTAAGTTAGAGCGGGCTTTATTCAATTTCATGCTTGACTTGCATGCCGGGGAGCACGGTTATACGGAGATCTTTCCGCCATTTTTGGTGAACCGGGCTTCGATGACCGGGACCGGGCAGCTCCCCAAATTTGAAGAAGATATGTTTAAGTGCACTCCGGGTGACCTCTACCTAATTCCCACCGCTGAGGTGCCGGTAACCAATTTACACCGGGATGAAATCTTAAACTTGGAGCAATTACCGATCAAATATGCGGCTTATACAGCTTGTTTTAGGGCTGAGGCAGGCTCAGCCGGGCGGGATACCCGGGGTATCATCCGCCAACATCAGTTCAACAAAGTCGAGCTGGTCAAATTCACTAAACCGGATGAGTCATATCAAGAACATGAAAAATTAGTTCATGACGCTGAGGATGTTTTACAAAGACTGGGGTTGCCTTACCGGATAATGCTGCTTTGCAGCGGCGATCAAGGCTTTTCAGCAGCCAAGTGTTACGATTTGGAAGTTTGGTTGCCGTCCTTCAATACTTACCGGGAGATTTCCAGTTGCAGCAATTTTGAAGATTTTCAAGCGCGCCGGGCAAACATTAGATACCGTCCAGCTCCGGGGGCCAAACCCGAATTTGTGCATACTTTAAACGGATCCGGGGTGGCGGTAGGCCGTACTGTAGCTGCGATTTTGGAGAATTACCAGAATGAAGACGGCAGCGTGACTATTCCGGAGGCGCTTCGGCCATATATGGGAGTTGAGAAACTAACAGCGGCCAAATAATCGAGTTTTAGTTATAGTTTCGGATGTGTAACAAAAAAACCTACCAGCAAATAGCTGTAGGTTTTTTGTTTTTCTAAATAACAGTTAGTACAAAGTATTCAGTTCGATTGCATTTCATTTAAAGAGAGTTTTGAGGCAATTTTTTTAGGAGAGGTTTAGGGGGTTTTAAAACAACCTTCAAAATTAGATATTGAGCCAACATTAAATTGTAAAATAAATTTGGGTGTTTATTATAATATTCGAACTTTGGGTTAGACTAAATAATCAAGCGACTGCTTTTTTTTAATAAACATTGAGGTGATGCAATGCGGATATTGGTGTTAAGCTGGGAATATCCTCCGAAGGTAGTTGGAGGGATCGCCCGGCATGTGCATGATTTAGCAATCGCGTTGGTTAAACAGGGGGTAGAGATTGACGTCATAACCTGCGGCGCGCAAGGGGCTCCCGACTTTGAAGTTGATGAGGGAGTAAATGTTCATCGGATCAATATGAATAATCCGGTAGCGCCGGATTTTTTGACTTGGGTATTGCAATTAAATTTGAATTTAGTTGAAGAGGCTATTCGGTTAGGGGTAACTGGAAATAAGTTTGACTTAATCCATGCCCATGATTGGTTGGTGGCTTATGCGGGTAAAAATTTAAAACATTCCTGGCATATTCCTTTGATTTCTACAATCCACGCTACCGAATACGGTAGAAATAACGGGCTCCATAATGAGCTACAGCGTTACATCAGTAATGTGGAATGGTGGTTGGGTTATGAGTCATGGCGGGTGATAGCCTGTAGCCGCTATATGGAGGATGAATTAAAAAGGGTATTTCAGATGCCGGCAGACAAATTAAGGATCATTCCCAATGGAGTATACCCGAAGGAATTTCAAAAGACCGATATTGATCCGTTAAAAATTCGGAGCCGTTACTCGTCTCCGAATGAAAAAATTATCTTTCATATCGGGCGAATCGTAAGGGAGAAAGGCCTTGGAGTATTACTGGAGGCCATGCCGCGGATACTTGAAGTTGAGCCCCGGGTCAAACTGGTGATCGCCGGCAAAGGGCCTTTTTTGGATGAATTGAGACACCGCGCTTATCAGTTAGGCATCTACAACCGAATCTATTTTACCGGTTATATTGATGATAATACCAGAAATGCCTTGTTTCAATGCGCTGATGTGGCGGTATTCCCGAGTTTATATGAGCCCTTTGGCATAGTGGCTTTAGAAGGCATGGCAGCCGGCACTCCGGTGGTAGTCTCGGATACAGGCGGAATGAGCGAAATAGTCAAGCATGGAGTGAATGGGTTAAAAGCCTATAGCAACAATGTTATTTCCTTGGCTGATAATATTATTTGGGCATTGCAACATCCGGATCATACCATGCAAATGAAACAAAAAGCCATGGAGGATATTAAAACTATCTATAATTGGGACCGAATTGCCATAAAAACAATGGAAGTATATGAACAAGTGCTGAAGGAGTTTTACGGTTCTCCATGGCGGAGGACGGTTTATCGCGAAACAGGGCGCGAATTCATCCAAAAAGATCATGAGGAAATGGACCGCTATCGAAATATCCAGTAAAAATGGAGGGAATGAGAATGAAAGCCGTTATCATGGCAGGAGGTAAAGGCACGAGACTAAGGCCGTTGACATGTAACAAACCAAAACCAATGGTACCAATAGTAAACCGGCCAATGATGGAACATATTATCTATCTACTGAAAAAACATGGTTTTGAAGAGGTTTGGATAACTCTTTTTTATTTGCCGGAGCTAATTCAAAATTATTTCGGGGACGGCTCCGAGTTTGGGATGAAAATTAATTACTCCTTAGAAGAATCACCGTTGGGGACAGCGGGAAGCGTCAAAAAAATTATCGATAACTTAAACGATACATTCCTGGTAATCAGCGGCGACGCGTTAACAGATATTAATCTGGAAGCAGCGGTCAAGTTCCACAAAGAAAAAAAGGCTAAGGCTACCATAGTATTGACCAAAGTCTCCAATCCGCTGGAATATGGAGTGGTGATCGCGGACCAAAATGGGGCAGTTAAACGGTTTTTAGAAAAGCCGGGATGGGGAGAGGTCTTTAGCGACACGGTAAATACAGGGATTTATGTATTAGAACCGGAGATTTTTAACTCCTTCGAAGCCGGTAAAGAGTTTGACTTCAGTAAAAACCTTTTCCCAATGTTACTGGATAAAGGCGAATTAATCGGCGGATATGTGGCCGATGGATATTGGTCGGATATTGGAAATTTGGAACAATACCGCCAGGCTCATTATGATGTATTGACGGGAGAGGTCAAGGTTTCAATCCCGGGTAGAGAGGTCAAACCCGGGGTATGGTTGGGAGAGTCAGTGGAGATTGACCCTGAGGCACGGATCGAAGGCCCGGTCTTACTGGGCGATTATTGCCGGGTAAAGGCCGGCGCTCAGGTGGAGAATTTTACGGTAGTGGGAAACTACGGGATAATCAATGAGGGGACAAGCATTAAAAGGGGGATTGTTTGGAACCATTGTTACCTGGGACCCTATTCCGAAGTTAGGGGAGGTATTTTGTGCCATCATACTTACCTTAAGGGTAAAAACGCGGTGTTTGAAGGGGCGGTTTCAGGAGAAGGCGTATCGATGGGCGCCAGATCGATTTTGAAACCCAATGTAAAGGTCTGGCCGAATAAGAATATCGAAAGCGGTTCGGTTCTCAATGAAAGTATGATTTGGTCTAAAAAAGGGTCGCGGAGTCTATTCGGGAATAACGGAATCAGTGGAACGGTGAATCAGGAACTCATTCCGGAGCTAGTCGCTAAATTAGGCGCGGTATTTGGATCGTATTTGAAACCAGGCGCCAAAATTGTGGTGGGCTCCGATAACTTCAGGGCCGCCAGGGTTTTTAAACGGGCGTTCATTTCAGGAGTTCTCACGGCCGGAACTAATGTTTATGACTTGGGAACGCTGCCGACCGCTTTAACCAGACATGCGGTTATAACTTTAGGAGCGCAAGGCGGAGCACAGTTCCGGATCAATCCCCAAAACCCGGAAGGCTTATTGATCGAATTCTTGGATAAACAAGGGCTAAATATCGATAAAAGCGCGGAAAGGGCTATTGAGAACTCCTTGATGAGTGAAGACTTTCCGAGGGCGGGAATCAATGACTTGGGTGAGCTGGCGTTTGTTCCTCAATTGATGGAACCTTACTTAGCCGGCTTAGTGAACCCGGAAGCGAAAGAATTGATTAAGAAGCGAAACTTTAAAGTGATTAGCTTATATGACGGCGGAAACATCTCTTATATTCTGCCGGGTTTGTTAGAGATGTTAGGTTGTGAAGTTCACTCGGAAAGTTACTTTGTCAATAGTCCGAACCAGCCTAGGACTTTGCAGGAACTGTTGGGCGCCATTGGGAAAGCGGCTGATCTGGTCCAAAAGCAAGGGGCTGACCTAGGGATCGTTGTGGACCAAAATTACGAAAGATTGTTGTTATTGGATGAAAGCGGTGACCTGTTAAAAGAGGAACAATTAAACGCGTTGCTATCGTTTCTGGTGTTAAAGTATAAACCGGAGGCGGCTGTTCCCGTTCAAGTGACTGCCCCGCATTATATTGAGGCGTTGGCCAGGGAGTTCCGGGGCAAGGTGATTCGGACCAAAGCTAATCCTCGGTCAATAATGGAAAAAACAGCCCAGGAAAAATTGTTTCCCACCTTAGATGGGCGAGGAAGTTATCTACCGCAGTTTGATTCCTTGTTTTCCTTGGTAAAAGTATTAGAATTACTGGCCCGTGAAGGGCTCTCGTTATCGCAAGCCAAGGCGATGATACCCAGAGTGGAACGGGGTTATCAAGAGGCGGAATGCCCTTGGAATGAAAAAGGTCGGGTAATGCGCAAATTATATGAGGAGAACCAGGGCCGACAAGTTGAAACTACCGATGGGCTAAAGATTTACCATGAAGGAGGGTGGGCTTTGGTTTTGCCCGATGCCGACGAGCCGGTCTTTAAAATCTATGCCGAAGCGAATACCAGTGAGGAAGCGGATGCTTTGACTCAAATGTACTGGAACCGGATTAATGAGTTGCAGATTCAGTAAATAGCGGCGAGGAGACAGGGGTCAGGAGTGAATGATAATTCAATGAAGTCATTTACTATTGCCTTCTTTAGCACTTTGTGGCAAAACAGATCATAAACAAAAATGAGAATAAGCGATAAAGCGCCACTTCTAATGCTGGCTCTTGACTCCTGACTTCTGACTACTGTCTAATCATTTCCGCCTTGAACTTGACATTGTTCCCGGGTATGTGTTAGAATAATTCATGCATTCCGAGTGAGCTCGGAGGAGTGTCCGAGTGGTTTAAGGAGGCGGTCTTGAAAACCGTTGTACCGCGAGGTACCGGGGGTTCGAATCCCTCCTCCTCCGCCAGTAAAGAAGTGTGAAGGGTGAAGTTTGAAGTATGAAAACATTAATTCCCTTCACTTATAACGGGAATGTTAATTATAGGCGTGAGGTCTAAACTGCTTCTTTTCTGACTTCACTCTTCACAATTCAAACTTTTGTTTTTACCCGGAGAGGTACCCAAGCCGGTTGAAGGGGACGGTTTGCTAAACCGTTAGTAGGAGCAATCCTAGCGAGGGTTCGAATCCCTCTCTCTCCGCCAGAAAAATTACGCAGCCGCAGGCTGCTTTTTTAACCGATATACCAAGAATTACAGGCTTTACTTTAAGACAATAGTATGTTATAATTTTAATCTGCTAAAGATATGCGCCCGTAGCTCAGCGGATAGAGTGCCTGACTACGAATCAGTAGGTCGGAGGTTCAAGTCCTCCCGGGCGCGCCATACAGACAATTAACAATGAACAGTGAACAATTAACTTTGTGAGCTGTTCATTTTTTGTATAGTTATCCGTTGTATTCTACGTTGAATATCCCTATTTTAGGGTGCACATATTCCTTATAATGAAGAAATCATAGAGATATTTTAATTTTAATCTTGAAAGATTGTTAAAAAAGGATAAGCTTTATATACAGAAGGGTTAAAAAATGATAAGTGTTTTCAACTCAAAATAAAAGTTGGAAAGGGGATTACATATGAAAAAAAGAGTTTCTCTGCTATTTTTTTTAGGGATGGCTTTGTTAATGACAGTCCAGGGATTGGCGACTGAATCGGCTCAGAATTCTTCGGGTCTTGCCAGACCTACCGCTACAATTAGCTGGGATCAGAGTCTGGAGCCGAGCCCGGATTGGTATGGCACTTATGAAGCAAAGCGAATCGGAGATAACATCCTGCTTTACCAGAGGGATTCCGGAGGTTGGCCTAAAAATATTGATATGGCAAAGGTTCTTCTAAAGGAGGAAATTCCGACTATATTTAAAGATAAAGCCAAAACGGATGCGGCTATTGATAATGGGGCTACCATTTATCAGCTCCGGTTTTTAGCCAGGGTTTACAATGCAACATTGATCGACCGTTATCAAGACGGGTTTGTCAAAGGGATCGATTTCTTATTGGGGATGAAACAGGGTAATGAAGATGTTCTCCAATTCTTGCGGGAGATTAAAAGTTCCCGGTCGGATTATGGTTTTCTCGATAAAACGCATCTAGCAAAAGTCGGGCTAATTATCAAAAAAGGATTCGGTTATCAAGCTCCAACCAAGTCGGTTGCCGTAGATAAGCTTAAAAAGAAAAAAGAATATGATTTTATCGTAGCCCAAGACGGTAGTGGTGATTATAATACGGTTCAAGCCGCAATAGACGCTGTACCGAAAAATAACAACAAGAAAGTTACTATTTTTATCAGAAACGGTATTTATAAAGAGAAGATACAACTTCGGAAAGACTTGATCAGCCTGATCGGAGAGGATCGGAAAAGGACCGTCTTGACCTATAACGATTTTGCTCTTAAAATAGGCCCGTATGGTTCGCCCTTGAGGACTTCAGGCACACCTAGTATTTTTATCTATGGCAAAGATATCTCGGTAGAGAATCTCACAATTGAAAATTCATCAGGATGCGGGACTATCTATGAACAAGCGGTTGCGGTAGACGCCAGTGGTGATCGCTTGGTTTTCAGGAATTGTTCAATTCTAGGTTATCAAGATACCTTATTCACCGGCGGAGTCGGGCGCCAGTATTATGAAAATTGCTATATCAAGGGCGATGTTGATTTTATCTTCGGCTCCGCGACAGCTGTATTTAATGAATGTAAACTTTATTCTATCAACCGGGGTCAGGAACCCAATGGTTATCTGACGGCCGCCTCAACTACCCCAATGCAGAAATACGGTTATGTTTTCATCAAGTGCGACCTAGAAACGGGAGCTGTAGCCCAACATAGCGTTTTTCTGGGAAGGCCATGGGCTGGTTTTGCGGCGGTAGCTTTTATCGAGTGTCATATGGGAGCGCATATCAAGGCTGAAGGTTGGCATAATTGGAACAAGCCGAAATATGAAAGTACCGCCCGTTTTGTAGAATATAGGAGTTCCGGCCCGGGCGGTTCAATGGAAAAGCGGGTGAAATGGGCCAAACAACTTACGGCTGAAGAGGCAAAGGAATACACGGTGGAGAAGGTTCTGGCCGGTGAAGACGGTTGGAATCCGAAGAAACTTTAAGAATAAGAATAAAGACCGCTCGAAAGAGCAGCCTTTTTTCCTCATGAACATCTGTTCCATATAGGTAATAATGATTTTGTAATATGTTTTCTAGGTAGTCACCCGCTATGGCTAGCCGGGGCACGTTAAAGGATGAAAATAGAAGTTAAGCAAGCCTATTTTATCTCCCCCAGAGGCGCTGAGGCGCAGAGGTGTTGGTCATTCAGGATAGCCTATATCGGTTTTTCTCAGCGCCTTTGCGCTTCAGCGGGAGAGTAGGTTTTAAGTATTTTCTAGATAGTCCCCGCCCCGGCCTGCCGGGGCTTATTATTTTCTAGGTGGGCTGAAGGGCGCTTAGGGTGGTTTGAAGATGAACCTCCGAATCACTTCGGCTTTTTGACTTCCGATGCTTCAATAAATCGATGAACGCTTCCAACCTGGTATGAATACCGGCCTCCCCGGAGTGTTCATCGATGATCAAGTGAAGGACGGGAACGGAGAAATCTCTTGAAATAGTTGACAAGATGGGCATGGCAATGATCTCAGGCATACAGGTAAAAGGGGCCAATTGGATGATCCCGTCCATCCGGTTGACGCCCGCTTCGATCCCATGGGCAACCGATTCCAGGCCGTGACCACCGACGTGGCTGTCCAGATAAGGATGGGCCATTTGGAGAAGATGGGAGCGGCTCTTCTTGGCGGTTGGAAAAATATTGAGGTGTTCTTCGATCCAGTCGCTCAGATAAATGCTCCGCTTGACCTCGACTCCCATTTGGCCGAGAGTTTCCTCGATCCGGAAATTCACTCTAGGTTCGAGCACCATGTAAATTTCACCAAGCACCATGATTTTTAAAGGCCGATAATCCGGATGATGAGGAATTAGTTTCAGTTCCTTTATAAAGGCATCAAGGACTGCTTTAATATCCTTAAGGCTCCCGGCTTGATCAATAGCTTGATAGAACTTATTTTGAACTAGAGTGGCTGCGCCGGGAGATTCTTCCCAGGCCCTGATTTGGTTGGCAAGCCGGTCGAAAATATCGATGGCCCGCGCTTTTTTCCAAAAAACGTGGAGCGCATTAAAGAGGGCCGTCGGGCTGTGCCGCGGTATGAATTTTTTGATCTGGCGGAATAACTCACCCGGATCGGCATTGGGAGCTTCCAGAGTTATTAGTTGCACATCAAAGCCGGCGTCGCGGAGGGCTTCCCGTTGTACTTGAGCATAATACCCAAAACGACAGGGTCCGACTCCGCCGGCCATCAAAATTAATTCCGCCCCCTTGGCGATTGCCTCAACATAGTTGCCTAAATTCACTTTAAGGGGAAGGCAGGCAAATTCCGGGGCCAATTTGGTCCCGATGGCGATGGTGCTTTGGGAAGTCGGCGGCGGGGCTACCGGTTCGAGGCCTAAATTGAAAAGCAAGGATTTCATGGGGATCGCTAAAGTTCCCATGTGAGGAAAGGTCGCTTTGGTCATGAATTACACCCGTTTAAAGTTGTTTTCTAAATTATTTCCCATTTGGGCTGGGATTATGATGACGTATGAACGGCTTGGACTTTGAAGAAGCTATTATTGGTGATGAAGATGGAAGATTTGACCCGTGAGATGATTATGGGAGAGATCCCTGGGCCTAAGTTAGACCACTGGGTGGCTGAGAATATTATGACCATCCCCCAGCTTTATGCTTATACCCATACCGCCGGCGACGAAAAGATTTATTTTTGGAGCGAAGATGAGGAGGATTTAGCCATCCGGGACCATGCCCTTTCGGTCGAGTTACCGAAATATTCAACCGATATAGCGGAAGCTTGGAAAGTGGTTGAGGAATTGAATTCCAGGGGGTTATCGTTCAGCCTGGAATTGGATTCAATGGGGAGGGTTCATGCCAAAGGCGGGCAAGTGGGGTTAGATTGTTCCGGGGCAGTATTTGATGATTAGGGATCACTATGCACAGTTCCGGAAGCTATCTGTAAAACAGCTTTATTGTTAGTGTTGGAGAATAAAAAGGCGCAAGCTAACATGCTTAATAGGGAGGCCGGGAGTTTTGGGATGGAATACAAGTTGTAAAAGAGTAAATAGTCTGTTATAATATTAATGCTTAAAAATTACGGCCCCGTAGCTCAGAGGATAGAGCAGCGGTTTCCTAAACCGTGTGTCGGATGTTCGACTCATCTCGGGGCCGCCATTTTTTATAAAGTTTGAAGGGTAAAGTGTGAAGTGTAAAATTAAACCGGCTTAGGATAGCTGGTTTTTTTACGACCAGCCCGAGATGGTTAATTTCGG
>JBLNDC010000504.1:0-7451 GCA_050261255.1 Bacteroidota bacterium | reverse complement strand
GAGCCATGCACTCCACCGAGGTTTCCATGTTGTTCTCAACATTCATCACTTCGAAGGTCTCAACACCAACCCTATAGCAAATAAGGATAAGTTTATCGCTCTCTGGCAACAGATCGCCGAGTATTTTAAGGATTACCCCGAGAACCTTTATTTTGAGATCTATAATGAGCCAAATCATACTCTCGATAAATACTGGAATCAGTATTATCCTCTGGCCTATGATGTAATTCGTAAGCAAAACCCTTCACGGAATATCATTATCTCCTGTCCGGGTTGGGCCAATGTCACCACCTTGGACCGACTGGTTCTACCTCAACGGATCAAGGAAGACCCTAATATCTTAGTCCAGTTCCATTTTTACTACCCAACGGAGTTTTGCTTTCAGGGAGCAATCGGTAACGGGTCGGAGGATGTTCAAGGCCTTCGTTGGACTGGGACCAAAGCGCAGCAGAGGGATCTGATCCAACTGGCCGATCGCGCCGCTGCATGGGCGAAACGCAATGGTAGCGTGCGTCTATGGAATGGAGAATTTTGCGCCCATGCGGGTGTCTCCCACGAAGAGGACCGTCGCCTGTGGACCGCTTTCATCATCCAACTCTGCGAAGAACGGAATATTGCATGGGCATATTGGGATTTTGCCGGCGACACCGGTAAAATCTATGATGTGGATATTGGTCGGTGGACAAATATACTACCCGATTTTGATTAAGAAAGAAAAAACCTAACACAGCACCACAATCTGCTCCGGGGTGGTTTGGGCGGGGATGCTCCGGGTGGTGGGGCCGTAGACAACGACCAGATAACGGTTGGCAGGATTTTGGGTAAAGGCCTGCCCGTTTTCGAGTACGATACGGGTGGTGGGAGCGATGTTCAGTTTTAACATGCCGTCGCTGCTCACTAAGTCTTCGTTAAAAAAGTCGACTTTTACATTTTGACACGGCACAGCCCGGGCTATAACGATGGCTTGATACTGGGGCGGATAAATTAGGGGTATCGGAGCGTTGGCATCGTAAAACCCGGTGATCATATCGCCGGGGTGGACCATTACATGGTCGACAAAATAAGTATCCGGCGACACTACGAAATTGACTGGCTCTCCGTCCATCTTTTGGACGGAGATTAATTTATAGCAGCCCATTTTTTCGGGGGCTGTAAACAAATCGCTAATCGCAATAATGATGCCGCTCTGAGATTGAAAATCCTTCATGTCCACTCCTCCGTGACTTTTTACTAATAGGATATGCGTTCGGTGGGAAGGATGTTATCTCGGAACGAGTTAAAGGATTTTAGCCGGATTTATCGAAAATTTGGAAAAGATTTCTTTCGTGAAATTGGAAATTGACGTGAACGACTATCGATCAATATATTGTGTCAAAATGATAAATTCGGGAATTATTAAATATACCCTGATAAGGAGCATGAGATGAACGAAAACGTAATCACCATAAAAAATCTCAATAAAACTTTCGGAACTTTAAAAGCGGTGGAACGACTCAATTTTGAGGTTCAAAAAGCAGATTGTTTCGGACTATTGGGCCCGAACGGAGCGGGAAAAACCACCACTATGAAGATTATTTACGGCAAGACCGAACCGGATCCAAATCAGGCTACGCTGATTCGGGTTTTTGGGTACGATTCCCCGCGGGAATCATTGGCCATTAAATCATTAGCGGGGATTGTACCGCAACAGGACAATCTGGATACGGAGTTGAACGTTCTCGATAATCTGCTGATCTATTCAAAGTTTTACGGAATGACGACCGGAAAAGCCAAACAAAGAATTGAAGAACTGCTTTTATTTATGGAATTACGGGATAAAGCCAAGGCCAAAATCAGGGACCTTTCCGGAGGTATGAAACGGAGGCTGACGATTGCCAGGGCCTTGCTTAATAATCCGCGGTTATTAATCTTGGATGAACCGACTACCGGACTTGATCCGCAAGTGAGACACCTCATCTGGAATAAGCTCCGTGAATTAAAGGAAAACGGCGTAACCATACTGCTTACTACCCATTATATGGAGGAAGCGTTTCAAATCTGTGATCGGATTATTATCATGGATGAGGGGAAGAAGATCGTGGAGGGGAAGCCTAAAGAATTACTGAAACAAAATTTGGAACAATTTGTGATGGAGATCCACGGATCAGCTTCCGCAGAGGATTTTGAGACGGCTTATTTCGACCAAAATGGAATCCGGTATGAAGTGTTTAATAATACTTTTTATGCTTACAGTAATAATTCGGAATCTTTGGCTAGGTTCGGCGAAACCGCCCGGGTCGAGGAATACTTTATCAGGCATTCTAATTTAGAGGATTTATTTTTAAAAGTGACGGGGAGAAGTTTAAATGAGCTGCAATAATTTATATCAAGTCCCTACATTGGGAAAGCGATTATACAGTGTCTGGTTTAGGCATATCCGGGTTTATTGTTCCAATTTTTTCAGTAACGCTTTTCCCCCGTTTTTTGAACCATTGATCTTTTTGGCCGGTCTCGGAGTTGGTTTGGGAGCCTATATTCAAAACATGGGAAATGTTAATTATGTATTGTTTTTAGCCAGCGGGCTGATTGTAACCAGCGCCATGTTCACCGCGTCCTTCGAGTGTACCTACGGCACCTTCATCCGGCTGGAATTTGATTATATTTATGACGGTATGCTGGGCGCTCCGGTTTCAGCCGGCGACTTGGTTGTCGGGGAACTCTTGTTTGTGGCGACCAAAGGGTTTTTCTTCTCTTTCGCCGTATTAACCGTTACCTGGATCGCCGGAATTATCCGATACCCCCTAAGTTTTTTGGCGCCGCTGGTCGGTTTTTTAACCGGACTGACTTTCGGGTCTTTAGCGCTGCTCGTTACTTCCAAGATTAATAATATTAATCATTTTAATTTTTACTTTACTGGTTTGATTTCACCGAGTTTTTTCTTTTCGGGGGTGGTCTTTCCCCTGGAAAACCTGTCGCCCGCTTTAAGATGGGTTGCCGAGCTTATTCCCTTAACTCATGTGGTAAGGCTGGCCCGGGCGGTTTGCCTGCCAAATCAGTTAAGAATGAGCCTGTTTTTGGATTTTCTCTATCTTGTTTTGTTCATTGGCGGGATTGGCTTTTTAGCGATCAGGGGATTGAGGAAAAGGTTGATTCAGTAAGGGATGGGTGGCGACCGCTGTTTTTCATCATCGAGATGCTTTCTTCGAAGAAATTAATCAAGTAATTCGCTGATGTTATGGATGATCCGGTCGGGAATCACTTGGGAATCTTTCGGTAAACCGCTCTGATCATGGTCGTTCCAAATTGAGAAGATACCCATTTTTTGAGGTGTTTCAATATCCCAGACTAAATTGTCACCAACCATCCATGCCTCCCGGGGTGTTACTTTCAGATGGTGTAAAGTCATTTGAAAAACCCGGATATCAAGTTTTCCGAAACCAAGTTCTTCTTCAACCAGGTTTAATTAATAGTTTTCTATTCGATATCCAATTACCTGATAACCCTTAATCCTTCTCTTCCACATTTTCAGTAACATTGGTACTTCTGGATCTACATAATCATAAATAATTACTTCTTTTTTTTGATCGTGCTCCCGGTGTAATCTCCCAGCGTATTGCGCTAGGGTGCCTTTCCAGGAGATGGGCATAGTCAGAAAGAGCGTGTCAAGTCTGGCATCGTCGAATCCTTCACCAAGGTATCGGCCGGTGGTAAGAATGATCCTTTCCTCATTATCTGGTATATCGGATAACTTCATCATTACATCCTGGCGTTGTTTTAGACTCATTCCACCTTGAAGTACAATTACATTTTTCGCAAATCGACTTAAACGTTCTTCGAAATAGGCTAAGTGTTCCTTGCGCTCAGTGATTAGTACTGGGGAGCGTTTATCATCCAAAGCTTTTAATACGTCATCAAAAATTCGATCGTTTCTTTTTTCATCCGTGATTAATACTGAATAAATATCCTGTATCGAAGGTTTTGGTTCCAGAGCTAAGACATCAGGCAAGTGAAAATCCGTCTCCCTTTTTACTACGCGATGGGAAAATGGTCTTGATAATGCTTGTTTACAGTCATTAGTCCTAAAACGTACCGGTCCGCATTGCATGAAAATAATTGGATGACGACCGTCTTTGCGAACTACGGTTGCCGATAAACCATTTACATAACGGGCTTTACATTGCCTGGCGACTTGCTCGAAACTAGCTGCCGAAATATGGTGGCATTCATCAATAATTAAGTATCCATAATCCTGGACTATATCATCGACCAGATTATCCTTGACTAAACTTTGCATTAAAGCAACATCAATTATTCCAGTCGGTTGATACTTGCCTGCCCCAATCCGTCCAATATCTTTAGGGTTAATATTTAAAAACATGCTTAATCGGGAGATCCATTGTTCCAATAACTGTTGCCGATGGACAACAATTAAGGTATTTACGGCACGCTTTGTAATCAAGTATCCAGCTACTACTGTTTTTCCGAAAGCCGTAGCCGCCGATAGCACTCCGATATCATGGTTAAGTAAGGAATGAGCGGCTTCCTGTTGTTCAGGTCTAAGTACTCCTTGAAAAGCATAGTCAATCGGTCTACCAGGGTTACGTTCATCAACCGTAGTTACCCTAATCCCTAAAGAAGTTAAGAGTTCGGTTATTTCATTATGACAGCCACGGGGTAATCCGATGTATTTTGAAAAATTTTGAGCGCAACCTATTACCCGGGGTTGGTCAAATGTTGGTAACCGCATGGCTTGTTTCTTATAAAACTCCGGGTTTTGGAAGGCGGCGATCTGGATCAATCGATTTTTGAGAGAAGGGGAGAGATGATTTTTAGGAATATAAACCTGATTACTAATAACTATTGATAATTCTTTAGGAAATGGACCAGTAATAGCGGAAAGACTCTTTTTTGTTTGTGTGTTGTTCCAGGGCTGATCTTGGTCGTTTTCTTCGGGAAGTAGGGAAACACCGATTACTTTGCCTTCAATCACGGCTTTATCGACAATTTCATTTACTGTTTTAGGCCTTATTCGTTCCAAAGATGCCAAGTAAGCCCATTGGTCTTCATAAGAAGAAAACTTTTCATTTAAAAATACGCTGTTTCCTTGTTCACGTGGTTGCTGTTGCAAAGGCAATGCGATAAGATTTCCCAACCCGCCTTGGGGCATGGTATCTTGATTGGGAAAAAAACGATCATAGGAATCGAGACCTACTTCGGGCCTGCTTTCCAACGTTTCAGTTATTAAGAAGGAGCCTAACTTTCTGGCAAGTATCGCCGGAATTGGTTCGGAGAAAAAGAACCAGACGTGCCCGCCGTTTCCTGAACGGGATCGTTCTAATGCAGCCGGAATTTTTATTTTTTTACAGGTCTCAAGAAAAGCGCTAACATCATCTTTCCAACTCTCTTTATCAAAATCAACCGCTAAAAACCAACATGTTTCATCGTTGAGAAGCGGATAAACTCCAATAGTCGCGGGACTTGTAAGATGCCTGTAAATAACTTCATTCGTAACCGGTAGAAATACTCGATTTGAGCAATCGTTACATTTGATTTTAGGTTTATTGCATAATCCACGAATCCATTCATTTTTGCAGGCCGGGGAATACCCGGAAGTTCCTTTGCTCCGGTTTTCCCAGCGTTTGGGATAAACATCTTCCCGACCGCGAAATAAAGAACGAAACAAGGCTATTTTAACTTCGGGAGGTGATTGATTATTGATAGGGGACAAAATTGATTCATTTTTTGGCTCTAAAGATAACTGCTTTGCTTGAGTTAGTTGGTGAAGTTCATTTTGAAGCGACTTAATCTCTATAAGCAACGAATCTCGTTCATGTTCAAGCTCACGTAAGCGTTCTTCTTTGGATAAAAGCTGGGATTGGAGAGTATCGATTTTGTTCAAACTATCGACCGTCCATTTTAGTTTTTGATATGGAATAATGTAGTTTTCTAGATAAAACGAAAGATTCCTGGTAGTGTAAGATTACATTTTAATAAGTATCGAAACTAATTCGGGGAAGATTGGGACAAGGATATGTGTTGCTCGTTTAAAAAATAGACTGCAAAGCTAACCAAAGCGAACTGGTGTATATGAGTTTCGCGATGCCAACCGGAGGAGCCACCTGCCCTCCTGCACCCACGGCGTTACTCGCCATCTTGGCTACGCCTAACTGAGGGCATCATGTCCCCTGCTAAGGCAAAAGGATGTTGTGGAGCATCCTTTGAATCTCGTTATCACATCGGGGATCAAAGGATCGAAACCGGAGCTTTGAGGTCCAACTTCGGAGCAAAAAGCTTCGACTTCGAGGCTAAAAGGTACGAGTTCGGAGGGAGCTTTTAGTAGTTTGGAATATTATGAATGCCGACAGGGGACGTCGCCCACTCCCCTGCACCTCGGCGTTGATCGCCATCCTGGCTACGCCTAACTGATGACATTCTGTCACCTGCCTAGGGCCAAGGGTTGTGGCCGGACAACCCTTGGAACCCGCCGGCATGGGGCGATCCCCGTGACCCCCTTATCCCCGGCCATCCATGAGCTGGGGTTGAGAAAAGCGTTTTTTGCGAAGACTCCGGACCCTATGCAGGTCAGAAACATCGTGTTTCCGATCTACCAGGCTCATTTAAACCGCCGATGGCGGTGATACGCCCATGTATCTGTATCGACGCCGCGCTCAGGCTTCCATGCTGGTTAAAGACAAAAGGCAAGCATCATGGGGAAGGTCGAAGTCTGGGTGAGAGAATCAATTCGGGTCCCGATATGTATATAGCCCTAATGTCAGCTATTATTAGTGTTATCCGGGTAACCAGTGTCTGGTTTTTACTTGTAACGCGCTACGCATAACGCATAACCAAATTAAACTTTTCCTTACTCTTCCCACATTTTCCTGGAAAAGTATTATTTTTTTTGTAATGAAAACCGATTTATTTGAATGGTATGTATAATTGCAGTTTGGAAGTTGTTGAATTGAAAATTATAACTTATCAGCTTTATTGGAACTGTATATCAAGACCAATGAACTCGGTGCAGCGGCCGATACCGCTGACTTATTATTCGCATTGACACACCGAGGCCCAATTAACCCAGGATATAGTAAGGAGTTACTATAATAACAAACAGAATGATGAGTTATTCAAGTTTTTCGATCGGATGGAGAAAAAATATGCAAAGCAGGACCAAGTTATGGGGAATTTGCTATTTTATAATGCTTATGTTTATAAATTTATCAAGGATTTCAAACAAGCTAAGGCATGTTTTACCTCGGCTCGCAAGTATTTCGCCAAATCTTTAGAGAAGGATATCGATGTTTTTGCACTGATTGATAAGGAGTTAGAAGAATTACAGATTATTTACTTTTACAGGATTTTTAGCGATGGTGTTAGATCTTATCATAGACAATACTAGTCGATGCCAAATTGGGAAAAGATTTTTTCACACTAACGATGTTAGTTTGAATTTCAATTAGTTATAGACTATA
>JBLNDC010000503.1:0-7132 GCA_050261255.1 Bacteroidota bacterium | reverse complement strand
TATGCCGACGAGTATCGCGTAAATGCATGCGAAAGCTCCAGCTTCCGAAGGGGTAAACATCCCGCCCCGCAATCCCAAAATCAACAATACCGGAAATAGAAACGCCCAAATACTATTGAAGAAAGTAGTTATGACCTCTTTGAATGACGCCCGCTTCTCCCTTTCGGGAAGATACCCTTTTAGTTTAGCGGTTAATCCAACAGCAATCATCAAAAATAATGTCATTAACAGTCCGGGGATCATCCCCGCCGCAAACAGTCGTCCTATTGAAACTTCACCGATGCTGCCGTACAAAACCAATCCTATTCCGGGAGGAATCATGGTGGTAATTAGAGAACTACAACCAATGACCCCGGCCGAAAATCCTTTAGAATAGCCCCTTTTGATCATACCAGGTCCCAAAACCCGTGAAAGCATAGCTGCGTCGCCAATCGCCGAACTGGTTATTCCTCCCAGTGAAGCTGCTACTACCATATTGCTTTGGGCTAATCCGGCGCGCATATGCCCGGTTAGAACCGACGCCAACCGCATAACCCGCTCGGTGATACCGGTTTCATTTAACAAGTTACCGGCTAAAATAAATAACGGAATTGCCAGCAATAAAAAACTTTGAGTCTGCGACAGCGTTAATTGTACGGGGGTAGTTAATAGTAACATCGGTTGCTGTAAAAAGAAAACCACCCCTGAAATACCGAAGGCGAAAGCTACCGGCATTCCCATTAACATTAAAACTGCAAATATAATAAGAACCAGAGTCATTGTTTAACCCCCTTGCCTCAATGATGGCTCAAGTATTCAAATAACTTCATAAACGCCTTCTTGTTTATTAATTGTCGAGCCTTCCTTGATCATTTTCAATAATTCTTTAATCTTACCGATCACGGTTATTAACATCAGCAAACAGCCTATCGGCACGCTGATAGTCACCCAAGTATAACTAAAACCCGGAATGCCTTGGAAAGTTCGCAATCTGGTTGTATAAGACAAGATAGAGCCATACCAAATCATCCCTGCCAAAAATATCTCAATGATAACATAATTAACCACTTTCAGATAAAGCTGGGCTTTCTGTGGCAATTTTTCAGTAAGGAGCACAATGCAAAATAATTTATCATTTCTCAGGGCGATATCGCCCCCTAAAAAAACGCACCAAGCAAACAGGAAAGTCGATGCATCCACCGCCCAAACAATCGGATAATGGAGAGTCCTTGCTATTGCCGCCGCAAATATTAAGATCGTTATCAATGCCAATGATAATTTAGCGACCAAAAGCTCCACTTTGCACAGGAATTCATATAACCGCTTCACGCTTCAACACCCCACTCTTCACTAACATTTGCCATGGCTAAGCTGGAATCAAAAGCGAATTACTAATTTAATATCATTTATTATTCTCCAGCCTCGCCTTTAATGCAAGGCTGGAGAATGTTCTTATACTTTTAGGGTTACTTTTTCTTACCCATTTCCTTATAAAGTTGATCTCTTGCGTTGGTGAGATTCAATACCTTGTATGCGCTTTCTCCTGCTTTCCTGAAAGCCTCGATGTCAACATCGGTAACGACGGTCATACCTTTTTCGGTAACCAGTTTTTGAAGGTCCGCAATTTCTTTCTCCATAATTTTGGAGGTTTCTAATCCGGCCCGATCGCACTCTTCAACCATAATCTTCTGATAGTCGGCAGGCAGACTGTCAAAAAACTTCTTCCCGACAACTTCAAAGTTGATTAATAGAATATGTCTGGTTTCACTAATATATTTAGCGATCTCATAGAGCTTAGCTCCGGTAACGTTCCGATATACCAAGTCAGCGCCGTCAATCGCCTTCTGCTGCATCGCTGTATAAAATTCTCCAAAACCGAGAGCAACCGGGGCTGCGCCCAGCGACCGTATTGACTCCTGCCAAATGGGAACGCCCGGAGTCCTAATCCGAAGTCCTTTTAAGTCTTCAGGTTTTCGAATCGGTTTATTGGTTACCATGTGGCGCATTCCTTGGACCCAATTGAAAGATACAACTTTAATACCATGCTTGCTTTCCAGTTCTTTAAGCCATTTCTTGACGGTAGTAAGGTTTTTAAGCTTATCGACTTCCTCGATGGAATCAACGAAATACGGAGCGTTCATCACGGCGATATCCGGAACATACATGCCAAGCCGGGCTGAGTCTGTATTTTGGCCTACCGGAGCGCCTTGCTTTAATTGTTCGATAATATCTTCTTCTACACCCAGTTGCGCGCTGTGAAATACTTGAATTTCCAGACCGCCTTTGGTCCTTTCCGAAACCCGTTTCGCCCAGTTTACAAATCCTTGATGGAAAGGTTCGGATTGCGCCAAAACATGGTTAAACTTTAAAACATACTTCGGTGCGGAAAAAGTCGGTAAAGCCAAAGATACAATGACCAACGCAACCAACAAAACTACAACATGCCTTTTTGTTTTGTTCATCATTTTACCCTCCCATAATTAATATCGATAAGCAAAACTCACTCAGATTAAATCCTTCTCACCCCCTTATCCAAAATACTTGCATAGATACAGCCTAATTATTATCTAGAAAATCTAGTTGTTCTCCAAATATAATACTTTATCTCAAAATACCGCTTGCTTACTTTTTAACATTTGTAATATCTTATTTTTGGCGTTATTAATATGGATCTCGATACATTTACGGAGCACATCTTCATCTTTAGCAGCTATGGCGTTATAAATATTTTCATGTTCTTTAACTCCCGCAATCAAACTTTCTATTTCCTGGTTCCGATAAACATAAAATGCATATCCGTGTGTTCCCAAGCTATTGTATATTTGTAATATTTTTTTGTTTTTACAACCTCTAAGGTACATTTGATGAAATTCAAAGTCCAAATTATAATATTTGAAATAATCTTCAATGTTGGCGACGCGCTCGATAATCCGGATCTGTTCCCTTAGATTTTTCATTAGCTTTTCTCTCATTAAGCCTTCATCAAAACTGCGGATTATTCGCTGAATGTAATAAGTTTCAATCATCAACCTGATATCCATCAATTCCGCAATTTCTTCTCCTTTTATCACCCTTACTCTAATTCCTCTTCGAGGTATGCTTTCCACTAATCCTTCGGCAATCAACCGGTTCAGTGCTTGTTTTATAGGTGTAGGGCTGATTCCATAGCGCTCGTTTACTTCACGGAGAATAATCTTTTCTCCCGGAACAAGCACACGTTCAGTGATATCTTTTTTTAAGGCCTTATAAGCTACTTCCACTAGTGTTTGTGCTTGATATTGCTTTAAATCCAAACCCGACTCCTCCTCGTATCACAATAAAGCCAAGTAATTGACAAATTAAAGTTTGGATTTTAGATTTAAAATTTAAAATTACTATTAAATAATTCTTGGTGTCTTTTCATAATCCTGCTAAACATTAATTTTTTGTTTTATCCAAGTTAATGGTATGTAAAAACGCTGCTTCTACTCGAGGGAATCGCTTGTGATACTTCAGTACTATTACTTAGAAAAATTAGGAAATTGAAAGCGCGCCTATTCAAAGGTAATTTTTTTAGAAATACTTAGTTACAATATAATATAAATTGAATTATTTTCTCACCACTTGAATTGAGATTAATCTTTCAATACAATGTAAGATAAAGATAATTAGCATGTCTTTCTGAATGCTCTACCAACCGACAATTAGTAACCTCACTTATTCAATTATTTCTGAGGAGGATCTCTTTTGAGCCAAAAAGTCGCCGTCCTAGGCCTGGGAATCGAAAATCTAGCCCTTGTCAAATATTTAGCAGCCCGCCGCTTTAAGATAACGGTTTGTGATAACCGCACTCAAGCTGCTTTAGGCGCCCGTTACGAAATGTTGCAAAAACTAGGAGTAACCTTTCATTTGGGACCAGATTACCTCAGCAATTTGGAAGAGTTCGATCAACTTTACCGTTCGCCAGGATTGCCTCTCTTCCAACCGGAGTTGATCCAGGCTGCCGCTAACGGCGTCAAGATTACCAGCGCCATGCGGCTTTTCCTAGAACTCTGTCCCTGCCCGATCATAGGTGTTACCGGAAGTAAAGGTAAAGGAACCACTTCGACCTTGATTTATCAAGTTTTAAAGCTGCACCAAGAGAGTATGGGCCGCCGCGCTTACCTGGGCGGCAACATCGGAATTGCGCCTTTTGAGTTTATCGAGGATTTACAGCCGGAAGACCGTGTAGTTTTGGAACTTTCCAGTTTTCAATTGGAGGATTTCGACCGGAGCGTTAATATTGGGGTAATCACCAATATCACCGAAGATCATTTAGCTCCGGCCGACCCCTTAAACCCGAACTACCACAAATCTAGGCCGGAATATATCCGAGCTAAGACTAACCTTTTTCGTCACCAAAAATCCGAAGAACTAACCATCTTAAATGTTGACGACCCAACCAGTAGTGAGCTGATTCCTGAAGTTCCCGGAAGATTATATACCTACGGAAGTGCGCCGCAAGCGTTAGGGGCATGGTTCTGCAGACAGCAAAACAGAGTTTATTCAATATGGTGGAATGTTACAGGAAAGCCCGACTTGGTAATCGAGAGTAATTCGATTCAAGTCCGAGGAGAACACAACCTGTTAAACATCGCCGCCGCCGCTTTGGCCTGCCATGCCGCAGGCGCCGGTTTAGACTCCATTCGACAGGGCATTAGCGGTTATACCGGTTTGGAACATCGGCTCGAATATGTCGCTACCATAAACGGAATCCAATTCTTCGACGATTCCTTTGCCACTGCCCCGGACCCGACTATTGTAGCATTAAAAGCCTTCACGGAACCAATTGTTCTAATCGCCGGAGGGGCTGATAAAGGAAGCGATTATACCAGTTTAGGTGAGGAAATTGTCAAAAGTTCCGTAAAGACAGCTGTTTTAATCGGAACCATGGGCCCTAAAATCGGAACGGCCATAAGCCAAGCTGCCGAACGCTTAGGAAAGCCCGTTCCTAAAATGGTCGAAGGAGGAGTCACTATGAAAGAAATTTTCGCCAAGGTGATGGCAAACGCTAATGCCGGAGATGTGGTGCTTCTCTCCACCGCTTGCGCTAGCTTTGGTTTATTTAAAAATTATAAGGAACGGGGTGATTTATTCAAGGCGGAAGTGAGAAGGTTAACCGTTAACTGAGGGGATTCCATAATTACCTTAATAAATCTAATGGCCATATTATATTATATAGTGATAAACTCAGATGTATCTACAATATATCGTGGGCCATAGCTAAAACGAGAATTATACAATTCCTTTAACAAAAAATAGAAGGACGCCTCATTTATTCCCATAATAAGGCGTTCTTTAAAGTGACCCTAATTACATAGGTTGTGATATTGAAGAAAATGGTTTCCTAATACATTACTTAACTGTTGGCGCTGACCGAATGTTGTCTGCCTTCCAAAATCTTTTTGATACTCGCCAATTGAATACAGACAGCCACGATCTCCATGGCTTTCTGCAACTCGGCCAAGGTTGGAAAAGTCGGAGCGATTCGAATGTTCCGATCTAGGGGATCATTGCCATAAGGGTAAGTCGCTCCGGCACCGGTCAAAATCACTCCCGCCTCGGCCGCCATACCTACAACCTTTTTGGCGCAACCTTCCATTGTATTTAAACTAATGAAATAACCGCCGTTTGGTCTGGTCCACTCCGCAATCCCTTTACCGCCTAACTCCGTCTCAAAGGTCTTCAATACCTGCTCAAATTTGGGCTTGATAATTGAAGCGTGTTTCTTCATTTGCTCCTCAATACCGGCGAAACTTTTGAAAAATCTAACATGTCGTAATTGGTTCAGCTTATCGGGGCCAATCGTTTGGATGCCGATCTGTTTCTTCAACCAGTTGATATTGTTCTCACTGCCCGCCATCAAAGACAAGCCGGCCCCGGCAAAACTAATCTTGGAAGTAGAGCTAAAGAGAAGGACCCGATCGGGATTTCCCGTTTTCCGACAAGCGTTAAAAATATTTTTAAGATGATCAGGCCGATCGGTCAAATGATGCACCGCATACGCATTATCCCAGAAAATCCTGAAATCCGGAGCCTTAGTTTTCATTTTGGCGAAACGGTCCACCACTTCATCGGAATAAGTTATCCCACTTGGGTTGCTATACTTTGGCACACACCAAATACCCTTAATCGATTCGTCTTCAGCTACCATCCTTTCCACTTGGTCCATATCGGGCCCTGTTTCGTCAAGATCGATAGTGATCATCTCAATCCCCAATTGGTTACAGATCGCAAAATGCCGATCATACCCCGGACTGGGGCAGAGAAATTTAACCTTCGGTTGCTTACCCCAAGGTATACTCCCACCGGGAACACCGATAATTAATGCTTTGACGATTAGGTCATACATCAAAGCCAGGCTCGAATTGCCGCTCACAATTACATTTTCAGGAGCCACATCCAGAATTGGCGCCAACAGTTCCCTAGCCTCAGCAATGCCTTCAACTCCGCCATAATTGCGGCAGTCAACGCCGTCCTTCGTTTTATAATCATCATCGGTTAGACAGGTTAATAAACCTTTGGAAAGATCCAACTGTTCCGGACATGGTTTTCCTCGCGACATGTCTAATTTCTGCTTCTCAGCTTTAAATCTTTGGTAACGTTTCCAAAGTTCCGTTTGATTTCTTTTTAAACTTGCCACATCCTGAATTTGATATTCCATCCATATCCTCCCAACTAATTAAAGAAGACAATATATTGGTTGTTGTCTTTCACGCATACTTGGAATTATTTGGTCATATATCGATAAACAGCAGCTAACCTTTTTAGGTTTTATAAAAATGCTCTAAATACTGATTATGATTTTAAACGATTCTAGCGTAAAGAGCAATCAAGAGTTGAAATGTATAATGTATTCTTTTTTTACAATATTAAGTCAGCCCAAAGATAAATAGTGAATCCGGGAAGGAAAAATATTGATAGCATTGAAATTATTATCGTGAAATAAATATTAATGTTTACCAAATGGAACAGGATTAAAAATAAGTAGCTATAGAAGTCATTTTAGGGGGAGTATTCATGTATTGTCGAAATTGTGGTAAAACAGTCGATGACAAAGCGGTTGTTTGTGTTAATTGCGGAGTGCCCATTAATACCGGCCGGAAATATTGCAACCATTGTGGCGAAAAAACTA
>JBLNDC010000502.1:0-2708 GCA_050261255.1 Bacteroidota bacterium | reverse complement strand
AATTTCCCGGCGGTGAATTTCCTTTTTGGCTGTATCAATCGAAGCAATCAGCTGATCATAATGGGACCAGTGATACTCTTGTTTGGCGATGAGGGTGGGGATCTCAAATTTTTCCCGCAGTTCGGCCTCCCATTGCCGGCAGAGGGCCGCCGGGGTCAGGATTAAAAACTTTTTGACGAGGCCCCGCAGGAGGTATTCCTTGAGGACCATCGCAGCCTCGATGGTTTTGCCTAGCCCTACCTCATCGGCAAGAATCGCCCGGCCCCGCATCTGGGAGATGACCTTGCGGACCGTTTCGATTTGGTGAGGATAAAGGACCATACCATGCTGCCGCCAGTATTCCCGCATATACTTTAGGACCAGCAGTTCTTCGAAACCCCGGTTTAAGGTTAGTTCTTCGCCTCGGAAATGCAAGAGAAACGCTTCCCATGAGTCCCAGTGTTTCCGGCGCATCTCCAAGAGGAAGGGGGAAAAATCGGCATCGGTTTGAAAAACCGGGTTGAAGTCGGGCAAGGCGAAATTTGTTTGAATTACTTGCGAGTTTTCTAATAGCTCCATTAAGACCTCGAAATTGTTTTTAATATTTTTTTATTTTCCCCGGTTGAAAAGGTTTTAATCTTTTTAGTCCAATAATGTTAACTTGAACTAAAAACTCATATTTGACCCCGGAAGGTCAAAAAGTCTTGGCCGGGTTGAAAAATTATTTAGTGACTGCGATTGATTCGGTGGAAATTGATTTGGGGAAACAAAAGGATTTTTGAAAATGGATTTATAGATTTTAGCCCCGTTCGCGGGGGTTGGTTGTGACAGCCGTGGTATTTATGCCACGGATTGGAGGGAGTGAATGACATTCAAGCCAATCAAAGGGCTAAAGCCCTTTGCTGTCAAAACCAAGCCGGCTGAATCCGGCTTAAGGACGATTCCGGGGCGGGATGGTGTCTCCAACGATCATAACGATCTGCCCATAAGCATTCGCAGTTTTCTTTTGACATTCGACTTTAAACTGATATAAAAAATCATGATATTTTCAACGAAAAAATCCTGCTTCTACCAGCGCTAAATATTAAAATCTTACATGAATTCAACAAAATTTCTTAATTGACATTATATTCATTTTTATTTACAATTGGAAACGGATGGTATTAAATTGGATATTGTGGGCCTGGTTTAAATTTTGACAAAAGAATGAATGAAACTTCGAAAACCGGCATGGAGATGTGGGTGGTTTTTGTGGTTTTGAATAATAATAAGATTATCAGTTTGAAAATAAAAAAAATGGGAATTTTGATCATATTATTCGAAATGAATAATGCATCAAAGTGTCAATAATATCCACATCAAAAAATACTTCGGAGGTGAATGATTTGTATAAAAAAATTCTTAAAATAACTTCAATAATAATATGCTTTATTTTATCATTTGAATCAGCTATTTTTGCAGCTTGGGAAGAAGGACAACCGTTCGGGGAGTTTTCAAAGGCTGATATTTTGAAAGGCCCCAATTCCATCTGGGTTCTAGGGCAGGCATCAAGTTACGAATATCCTGCTTTTCAGTTTATTAATAACAAATGGATTACAGTTGACCGGAGCGCCATGCCTAAAGATTTGATATCCAGCCGTCCGGCGGCGGGAATAATCGAGGGTGGAATTGAGATAATTCCCGTAAACTCGGAAAAATATTATATTGGCCTTAATTATCGGGATAACAGCATTATTGTCAGCTTAAATAATGTCCAAGCTATTTATAGTCAATTTAAGCATGGTATTAAGGGTATAGACAGCATTCGTATCCTGGATGTATCCGGTAATAAAATTTTAATTGCCGCTTTTATTAATTACCCGCTTGAAGAAGGGGAAAAAGAGATTGATAGGTCACAAATGGTGTGCGGTTATGAGGGCGGAGTGTTTTCATTACGTTTGGTGATTTTTGATGTTGCCGCAAAGACTTGGAGCATTCATCCGTCGCCTCCGATAACTGAGGGTGTTACTTGTGGCTTTTTATCAGGCTCGGAGATTTGGTTGGGAACTTGCGAGTCTTCGGAAATGGGTACGGCTTTTGGTGGAGCACATGGAATAGCCATCTATAATATGGAACAACAAAAATATACTTATTTGAATACTGAAAATAGTCCTTTAAAATCAAACGGTATTATCAGAATGAAAAAATATGGACAAGATTTATGGATTGTAACGGTTAAGGGAATTCAAAGGTATAATTTTATAACAGACAAATGGGATTCCTACATGATTGATAAAAAGATTACCGTTTTATCCGATACCGGGATCTATTTATCCGGAGGCAACCAAATCGGAACCATTAAGAAAGGGTGTTTTTTCTCACATAAATTAAGCGCATATTTATCAAATTGAATGACAATCAAGAAGGAAAGAGGGGTAAGAAATAGAACAGGAACCTAAAAACAAAGAATAAAGCGAAGCAGCCGAAGTGGGTCATAGAGCGCCAACTTTACCACTTCCGGACTGACTTCGCCCCAACAAGATAAGATGATCATATCGTTTTTAGGAAAAACCGTCAAGGAATATCGTGAAAATTATTTGATACTGTTAAATCAGATAACCCCCATCTGTACGAAATGCCATGAAAAATGTCATAGTCATTGCCGGTATGACCGGAAAGTACGAGGACCGGATGCAACCGTTATCAAAATATTGCGAGTCAAATGTGTCCACTGTAAATGTACGCACGCC
>JBLNDC010000501.1:0-13805 GCA_050261255.1 Bacteroidota bacterium | reverse complement strand
AGAAAGAACTTACTCCCCTCCCGGCTTAATCCGTATCCGATTCTGGTTTTAGCGCCGGAAAACAAAGTTACAATCCCGCTCTTAAAAAGATTCTGCATATCAAGGGCAATTTCAAATTGTTCGGCTTTTAGCTCCGCACCAAAATCATTGATCAAACGCTTTACTTCTTTAAAATCAGCTCTTTTGATTGCTTGTTGAATTTGTTTCTTTGGGAAAATGAAAAATTTATCGATTTCAGGGTGTCCTTCAATCAGTTTGTAGGATAAACTTTCCACCGCCCATCCCAAATAAACCTCGGGAAATTCCTGCCGAATTAAATGAACCGCTGGCAATGTACGGATCACATCGCCGATAGCGCTGAGCCTGACAATTAAGATCCGACTTTTTGGGGAAAGGTGTTTAAAGGAGATAGGTTTCATCGGTTACCTAAACCTCTCGCAACAGACGTTGAAAGGCTAAAACAATTGAACTTTATAATTTAAAAAGTAATTTTAATCTACCAACCGTCTTTTCAGTTGCTCCTTGGTTGGTAAGAATTACATGTTTAGCTTTTTTACCGAGACTATTCCGAATTTCAGGATTCTTATAAAAGTAAATAAAACGCTCCGCAAGTTCAGCCCCATTATTGATAACAAAGCCGGTACCCGCTTCTTCCATTAGCTCCTTGCTTTCTTGAAAATTATGCATATAAGGACCGTACAAGACGACTTTTTCTTTGATGGACGCTTCCAAAAGATTATGGCCGCCGATGGGGATCAAACTGCCACCGATAAAAGCCAAAGTAGCGATGGAATAAGCTAAACCCAGTTCGCCAAAGGTATCCAGTAATAACAGATCCGGTTTATCGGAAAGCTTTTTCTCTTTGGCTTGCTCGGTACGGCGAACATATTTAAGATTCTCGTCGATTAACAGTTTGATGACCTCTTCAGCTTGATCCGGATAACGCGGCGCTAACACCATCAATGCTTCCGGAACTTCTCTTTTTATAGCTTTAAAGGCGGCGATCAAAACTTCTTCTTCTCCGCGGTGGGTGCTGGCAGCGACCAGAATCGGCGTAGTTTTCGTTATAGACAGAGAATCAAACAGATTGTTTATCTCTATTTCGGGAGTAACCGGATCAATAAAGTCAAATTTAATATTCCCGGTAACTTCGACCTTTGCCGGTTCCGCTCCGAGCTTGATAAAACGCTCCCGATCCCTTTCCGTTTGGGCCCCAATATAATCGATTGATTTGAGCGCGGATTCGTAAAAACCATATTTTTTCAGCCGTCGGTAGGATTTATTCAACCGGCCGTTGACAATGGCAATTTTTACGCTTCGTTTTTTAGAATAGTGTAAAACATTGGGCCAAATTTCTGTCTCAATTAAAATTAAGTAATCCGGTTTAAGTCTCGCTAAAAACCGGTTGACAATCCAAGGATGATCGAATGGAAAATACCCGATTAAATCGGCTTTCTCACCTATCACCCGTTTTGCAGTGGCTTGACCGGTCATAGTATTTCCTGTAAACACAATCGCCTGTTCCGGAAAGACCTTTTTAATCTCTTGAATCAGTCTAGCTGCTACCATAGTCTCTCCGACAGACGCGGCCTGAACCCATAATACTTTTCGCCCGGAAATCAAGTTTAGCTCTTTTTGGGAAAAACCAAAAAGATAAGGCAAAACCGGTTTGCCTTTAATCTTTTGCCGGACCAACCATATCGGAAAGACGGTCAAGGTAATTAACCAAATTAGGATGTTGTATAGCAGTCGGAACAATAGTATCTCCTTGGATAATCGTCGAAAGTCAAAGGTCGATAGCGGCAAGCAATTTGATAAAAATCTCTGTAATTATGAACCTTAGACTTTAACTTTACTTTTACTTTTCACTTTTAACTTTTACCTTTATTCAAACAAAGCCTTGGCAAAGGCAGCCGGATCAAAATCCTGTAGGTCTTCGGATTTTTCGCCGACTCCGATTAAACTGATGGGAATCTTGAACTGGTTGGCAATGGCTAAAATGATTCCGCCTTTAGCCGTTCCATCCAGTTTGGTAATAGCGATCCGGTCGATCCCGACGGCTTCATGAAATGTCTTTACCTGATTAATCGCGTTTTGGCCGGTGGTGGCGTCCAAAACTAAAAGAGTCTGTAATTCCCGGCCCTCGATATTTTGAAGGATAATCCGTTTAACTTTTTTAAGTTCCTCCATCAAGTTCACTTTGGTATGAAGCCTTCCGGCAGTATCTACAATGACAATATCCACCTTGCGAGCTTTGGCGGCGGCCATACCATCGTAAGCGACCGCTCCCGGATCGGCTCCTTCCTGATGGTGAATGACTGGCACCTGAAGCCGTTCACCCCACTGCTGCAATTGTTCGGTAGCCGCCGCCCGAAAGGTATCGGCCGCTACTAGTAGTACTTGCCGCTTGTGATCACGAAACCTGGCAGCCAACTTGGCGATGGTAGTGGTTTTACCTACCCCGTTCACTCCCACCACCAAGTGTACCTGGTTCTTCCCGTTAAAATCGAATGGCTTTTTTTCAGCTATGGCTAAGAGATTTTTAATTTCTTCCGCTAATATTGTGCGTAATTGACCAGGATCAACGATATTTTTTTCTTTAACGGTTTTCCTCAAGTTCATCAATAAAAATGAGGCGGTCTCCATTCCTACATCCGCCATAATCAAAATATCCTCTAAATCATCATAAAGGCTCTGATCAATCTTAGATGATGTAAAAACAGTTTCCAGGCTCGTTAAAAAACTATTCCTAGTCTTACTTAAACCTTGTTTTAACCGGGAGAAAAAGCCCTGATTTTCAACCATTACAATAATATTTTCCTTTAACAAGATATTTAAAAAATAAATCTAAAGCAAAATTTTCTCAGATTACCCGGATTCCATAATTAATTATTACCATCCGGGTAATTTTAACACAAATCAAGAAAATTCGTATTAAAAAATATCACTATCCAACCTTTTCATGAAGATCTAAAGAAATAAGTTTGGAGACGCCATGCTCTTGCATGGTCACGCCGTAAAGAGCATTGGCTACTTCCATGGTGCCCCGGCGGTGGGTGACCACGATAAACTGAAGTCTCTTGCTATATAATTCAAGCAAGTGGGAGAAACGTTGCACATTGACTTCGTCGAGGGTGGCGTCGATTTCATCCAGGATGCAAAAAGGCGACGGTTTGACAGTTAAAATAGCAAATAATAAAGCAATCGCGGTCATTGCCCTTTCCCCGCCTGATAATAGCGATAGGCTTTGCAGTTTTTTACCCGGAGGTTGGGCCACAATTTCGATTCCTGATTCTAAGGGTTGCTCCGGATCGACTAAGAACAGATCGGCGTTGCCACCTTCGAATAGCTCGCCAAATAACTTAGTAAACTCCTTTTTTATCTGTTGAAACGCTTCGATAAAACGTTTGGTGATTGTCACTTCAATCTCTTTGATGACTTTTTCCAAAGATTCTTTGGCTTTGATCAAATCTTGAGATTGATTCAATAGAAATTCATATCTCTCTTTCACCTGGTCATAGTCGTCGATGGCGGCGATATTGACCGGGCCTAATTCCTTTAAATCATTTTTTAATTGTTCGATTAAATCTTTGGCGTTGTCAGGAACCTCAAAGACGGGATTAAACTTACTACGCCAATCTATCTCATAATCTTCAATCATATTTTTTTCAATATTTTCTTTCTCTAATAAGATCTGATTGATTTCCAAGTCGTACTTATGAATCTGATTTTGAAATTCATTGCTCTTTCTCCGGAAGCTTCGTTGTTTCGTTTCTAATTCCTTAATTCTCAACAACACCTGATCTTTTTCTTGTTTGGCCGAAGCAACCAGAGCTTCTTGTGAACCAAGTCGGTTTTTCTCAACTTCTATTTTACTTAGCAATTCGGAACACAGTTCTTTAACGCGGGATTGTTCGACCGTTAATTGTTCCTGTTTTTGCCGGATCGATTCGGTTACAGCCTCTAGTTCTTCTAATTGTTTCTTGAGGCGATCTTTCAGCGCTGTTTTGCCGTGTTCTTCCTGAGAACCAGCGCTCAAAACCGATTTTAACTCTGAAATCCGATTCGCTTTAGCTTCCTTTTCCAGATTTGCGTCACGTATTTTGGAAGTTAAATCATTGACTCTGGATTCAATCTCTTCAAGAAGGGCCTCTTTAACGGCGATTTGTTGTTGCAACTCTTCGCTCCCGGAATCAAATTTACCGCTTTCAATATTCATCTCTACCAACTGGTTATGAAGATCGTTCTGTTCCGACTTAGCCCGGTTAATATTTTGTTCGATAGTTTGGGTTTCTCTTTCCAAAGAGGCTTTTTTCAATTGAACCTCATGTTCTTCCTTTTTAGAAATCTCCATTTGTTTGGTAAGGTTTTGAAGCTTGATTCGAATTTCTTTCGCTGTTTGAATACCTTTTTCCAAAAAAGACTGGGACTCAATTTTTTCCTTTTTAAAGTCTTCGATCTCTCGTTTCCGAGATAATAGACCTAACCGGCGTTTATCAACGCTACCTCCGGTAATGGAGCCGCCCGGATTGACCAAATCCCCTTCCGGGGTTACGATCCGGAAACTTCGATCGATTTTGGAGCTGATCCGGACTGCCGTATTCAGGTCAGGGGCAACAATAGTATGGCCTAACAGATAATTTAATACCGGACGGTATTCAGACTCAAAACTAAGCAAAGCCAATGCGGAATGCGAACCATTTTGCTCTAAAAGTATTTTGTATTGATCCACTTTCCCTTCGTTGGCTTTGATCAAATTGAGCGGCAAAAAAGTGGCCCTTCCCTTGCCTTGCTTTTTCAGAAATTCAATGGCGGCTTGGGCGTATTGATCATGTTCGATTACGATATTTTGCAAACTTGAACCAAGCGCGGTTTCGATCGCCAATTCCATGCCAGCTTTTACTTTAATTAAGTCAGCGACAATACCTCGAATGTGATGGTAAAAAGGTTGGTCCGAAGCTTCGGCCAGCAAGGCCTTAACCCCTTGGAAATATCCTTGGAATCCTTTTTCCATCTCTTCCAGGAGGCTAATTTTGCTCTCCAAGCCCCGAATTCGTTCTTTCCAATCAAGATTTTTACTCTCGACCGAATTGAGCTCCTCTTCCATACTGATAAGCTGGCGGGCTAAATCAGCCTGTCCTTGATGGAATTGATTTATTTGATGAGAAAGATTAGTTAGGGATTGTTCTTTTTGAAGAAGTTCATTTTCCAAGTCAGCTAACTGCTTTGTTAAGAAATCCAGCTTTTTAGAACAATCATTGATCTGTTTCTGCAAAAATTCTTTTTTAAGTATGGTTGAATTGGCATTGTTCTTTAATGAAGCGATTTCATTTAAAATTTCGATAAATTCATTCTTCAACTCCTGTTCTTCGGTTTCCAGAAGCTGAATTGAATGATTATGCTGGTTTAAAGCCAGCTCGAGTTCGGCCAAGACTGAACTCTCCGTGGTAAGTTTATTTTTAACTGTAGCAATCTCTTGGTCAATACCGCTTAATTCTTTAAAAATTACTTCTTTGCGTAAAGAATTAGCAGCCATATTCTTCTGACAGTCAGCTATTTGGGCTTCAAGATCTTCCGATTTAGCTGTTAAAGAATTAATCTGCTCTGCATACTTGTCGATCTGGTTTTGGATCCGATAAAAGTCTTCATTAAAAGCTGTAATCTGGTCATCCTGTTTTAATAGAAGCAGCCGTTCCTCTTCGACCTGTGATTCGATAACGCTTTCCTGACCTTCAAAATCATGATATTTTTCTTCCCACTCAGCCTTTGACTGTTGCAATTCTTCCAGTTTAGAATCGAATTTATCCAACTGGCTTCCATAAAAATTGATTTCCACTTCAGTCAAGCGGTTTTTGATTGATAAGTGCTTTTTAGCTAAAGCAGCTTGAGACTCAAGGGGTCCAAGTTGTCCTTGAAGCTCGGTCAGAATGTCTTGCAAGCGGAGGAGATTATGGTCGGTATCTTCCAGTTTACGCTCAGCTACCTGTTTTCTTGACTTGTACTTGATGATGCCGGCTGCTTCTTCGAAGATAGTTCGGCGTTCTTCGGCTTTAACCGAAAGAATGGAGTCGATTTTGCCTTGTCCAATAACGGAATAGGCTTCTTTACCAAGCCCAGTATCATAAAACAAATCAAGAACATCCCTGAGACGGACCGAAGATTTATTGATTAAGTATTCGCTTTCTCCGGAACGAAACAGCTTTCTGGTAACGGATACTTCGGTAAAATCAACCGGTAAAGAATTATCCGAATTGTCCAGCACCATGGTAACTTCGGCCAAACTAAGAGGTTTGCGTTGTTCAGTGCCGGCGAAAATAACATCGTCCATTTTTGAACCACGGAGGTTTTTGATACTTTGTTCCCCTAAAACCCAGCGTAAAGCGTCGGAAATATTACTTTTTCCGCTCCCGTTAGGCCCGACTACTCCAGTAACACCAGGTAAAAACTCTAATTTAATCCTGTCGGCGAAAGATTTAAAACCCATAATTTCAAGGCGTTTTAAATACAATTTAACCCTCCTTTTATGCATTCAACATTTTACCACAAGATAAGGAAAAAAGAAATACACTGAGCCAAAGCAAGAATCGTCGCCAAATTTAAAAGCGAGGTCTTCGCCTCGCTTTAGCCAACTTCCAAATTAATCGCTAGATCTTTTCTTTTTCTGACTTTTTGCGGAAGATCAGGATTAAGTAATGAGCCGTATACTTCGATAATCTTTCGCAACTTGCCCCGCGCTCTAGTACGCGCATTGTCGATCATCTTCGGAGATAAGGCCAAGGAAACTTGAATTTCTCCTTGATTATCTCCGGCAATGATCCCTTTCATTACTTGATATTCAATTGGTGACAAATATATTTTTAAAATTGAATCCAATTTTTGATTAATCCACTCTTTTTCAATGGAATTAAAAGGTTCATCAGCTTGACTCGATAAATAATCAATTAGCTTACGATTATTGTTTTCATCTGCATTCTGAAAGAGGGACAAGATATTACCATTTGACGGGATCATTTTATTCCGGTTTCTCCGAAATATATTTGAGACCCTTCTGGTGATGCAAAGATAAGCAAAAGTACTAAATTTGACTTGAAAACGTTCGGGATTATACTCCTCAATCGCTTTTAATAGGCCGATTGCCCCTTCTTGGGAAAAGTCGTCAAAATCAGACCGGGAAGGATGATAGCTTTTAACGATATGTCTGACCATAGGGAGATATTTTAAGACTAATTCATCCCTGGATGCCATATCACAATTAGTTCGAATCTTACGGATTAATTCCAGGTCTTTTTCTTGATTCATCCCAAACAACCCCCCAAACCTTAGTCGGCTTCAATTTTTTACCTTAAGAAATTGCATAATTGATTGTGGCCAAAGATATTTAGGTAATTACACAATTCCTCTATAGGTAAATATATTGCCGGGTTGTCCGGGATATGACAGCCAAAAATCGCTTTGTTTGAATGTGGAATGTAAAACTTGAATATATGTTGAATCCCAAAGAAAACCAGTAAAAATTTAAGGAGCTGCATAATTCATGATTTAAGCTTTGGCTCAGATTATATTGATAGATACATCCGGGCTAGTCACTATATATTGTGGCCAAAGGGTTTATTAAGGTAATTATGCAATTCCCTCAACTGATAAATAAAAAAACCGCCTACGCGGTTTTAGCGGGGTTCAACTATAAATTTAATTGCAGTACGTATTTGACCGTCAATGTTTATTTCTGAAAAACCGGGAGTACAAACTAAATTAATACCATTTGGGGCAACATATCCTCTAGTGATGGCAATAGCCTTTACCGCTTGATTGACAGCGCCGGCCCCGACTGCCTGAATCTCAGCGACTCCTTTTTCCCTCAAGACTGCTGCTAGAGCTCCCGCAACTGATTTTGGACTAGAATTTGCAGATACTTTTAGTACGTCCATGATTAAATCCCCCTAGAAAGATATCACTCCTTTCTATCATATTCAACTATCTTTAAAAAAACCCCTCTTAAAAAAATATTATCCGTTTTTTTCGTTAAACTTTGCCAGAGCTTCAAGAGCCGCTTGATTTTGGGCTTCTTTTATACTATGCCCTTCCCCTCGTCCTACCAGCTGGTTATTTAAGAAAACTTCCACCGTAAACCGGCGTTGGTGAGAAGGCCCTTCTTCCTTAACAGTGCGATATTCGGGAAACAATCCTTTAGATTGGAATAATTCTTGAAGATCGTTTTTAGCATTCATTAAATTGAATTGACGGTTTATTTCAGTCAAATTGTCCTTGATTAACGGCTCAACTAACCGACTGGTTTGTTCCAACCCAAAATTCAAAAAATAAGCTCCAATAAAAGCTTCGAACAAATCCTCCAATATACTTGGTTTAGCCTTTCCGCTATGTCTCAATTCGCCGGTTCCCAATTTAATGTAGGAATCCAATTGCAATTGTTTGCTGAATGAAGCTAAAATCTTAGTGCTTACAATTATCGACTTGAGTTTGGCCAAATTCCCTTCTTTTAAATTGGGATAGGTTTTAAACAAGAAGGAAGACGTAATTAACGAAAGAACGCTGTCTCCTAAAAACTCAAGTCGTTCATTATCGAAAACTTTATGTTCGTTTGCGTAGGAGGAATGGGTCAAGGCTTCCTCAAAAAGTTCAGGGCGGATCGGGTCAAACTGAAGATGGGCCGCCAGTTTAGCGACTGACGGTCCAATTTTAGGGTTCGTTTGAGATTGGTTTTCAACTTTTTTAGTCATGAAATCTTCTAAAAGCTATGCAGGCGTTATGCCCGCCAAATCCCAATGAATTGGAAAGCACATATTCAAGTTCACTTCGGCGAGCTTTATTGGGAACATAATCTAAATCACATTCTGGGTCCGGGGTTTGGTAATTAATTGTTGGAGGAATTATCCCATGATGGAGAGCTAAGGCTGAGATGATTGCTTCAACTCCACCGGCAGCGCCCAATAAATGCCCGGTCATTGACTTGGTAGAACTTACCGGAATCCGATAAGCCGCTTCGCCAAAGACACGTTTGATAGCCATGGTTTCCAGTTTATCATTGGCTGCTGTTGATGTTCCGTGGGCATTAATATAAGATATTTGTTCCGGTTTAATACCAGCGTCGGCTATCGCGCGGCGCATTGCACGAGCTGCTCCATCCCCCTCGGGATCAGGCGAAGTCATATGATAAGCATCCCCTGATCCGCCGAAGCCGACGACTTCGGCATAGATCTTAGCCCCTCTTTGCTTGGCGTGTTCCAATTCTTCAAGAATTAAGATACCGGAACCTTCACCCATTACAAACCCGTCACGATTCAAATCAAAAGGCCTACTTGCTCCCTTGGGGTCATCATTGTTGGTTGACAATGCGCCTGCGGAAGTAAAACCGGCATAGGACAACTGAGTAATGGCAGCTTCCGAACCTCCGGTAATCATCGCGACAGCTTCACCATTTTGAATTATCCGTAACGAATCACCGATCGAATGAGTACCCGAGGCGCATGCGGTCACAACCGTATGGTTGGGGCCTTTGGCTCCCGTAAGAATGGAAACGAACCCCGAACCCATATCGGGAATCATCATCGGAATGAAAAAAGGACTAACTCTTTTTGGCCCTTTTTCAAGACAAGTTCGGGCCTGTTCTTCAAAGGTTTTCATCCCTCCGATGCCTGAACCGATAACAACGCCGATATTTTCGGCATTGGACGCATTAATTTCCAATCCGGAATCAGTTAAAGCCATTTTAGCGGCAGCTACCGCAAAATGAACGAATCGGTCGGCCCTTTTAACCTCTTTCCGATCCATATATTCAGTGGGGTCGAATTCTTTCACTTCCGCCCCGATTTTAACTTCTAGATCGGAAGTATCCATTAAAGTGATTCGATCAATACCGGAAACTCCATTGACAATATTTTGCCAAAAATGGTCGACTCCGATTCCTACTGCGGTAATTACTCCTAAACCGGTAACAACAACCCGCTTTTTCATACTTCACCTCCGAAAAGTCTTCAACTTAAACTTATAGGTAATTTTTAAATATTTGAATCTATTTTTTATACCTTACATTTAAAATGATCGGTAAAATTAATTCAGACAGTTAATCTATTTTAAAAAAGGTAATTATTTTAAGAGAGTCCCTTTAGGGGACTCTCATTTAAAACTTATTGGCCGTTCTCCTTAATGTAATTAACTGCGTCGCCGACAGTCACGATTTTTTCGGCGTCCTCGTCGGGAATCTCCAGGTCGAATTCCTCTTCAAGAGCCATTACCAGTTCGACGATGTCTAGAGAATCTGCTCCCAAGTCATCAACAAAAGAAGCTTGTTCGGAAACTTCCTCTTCGTCAACACCAAGTTGCTCAACCACTATGTCTTTAACTTTTGCGAAGATATCCAACCACTTCACCTCCTTCCGTAAGGGTTGGTCAATTCTGTTTTTTATTTAAAACAAACTGTACTTATATTACCCAAACATAACCATTCCGCCGTCGACATTTATCACTTGTCCGGTAAGATAACACGCTTCATCCGAAGCCAGGAACACTACTGCATTAGCGACATACTCCGGTTTTCCCAAGGTTCCGAGGGGAATTAAACTTAGTAATCCGGTCCGGGCATCTTCCGATAATACTTCCGTCATTTTGGATTCGATAAAACCAGGCGCAATCGCATTTACTCTAATATTTCTAGATCCTAACTCTTTGGCCATGGTTTTAGTGAAAGAAATTACCCCACCTTTGGAAGCGGAATAATTAGCCTGGCCGGCGTTGCCAATTTGGCCGATGACTGATGCAATGTTGATGATCTTTCCGGAGCGTTGCTTCATCATGGGTTTAATCGCAGCTTTGGTGCAAAGAAAAGTGCCTTTTAAATTGATATCAAGCACAGCATCCCAATCCTCTTCACTCATCCGCAGTAAAAGATTGTCCTTGGTTATCCCGGCGTTATTAACCAAAATATCCAGCTTATTGAAGGTCTTGAGGGCTAAATCAACCATAGCTTCACAATCAGCTTGTTTAGTAACATTACCCACTATGGAGGTTGCTTCTCCGCCGGATTGTCTGATTTCTTCAGCGACTTTATGTACTTCCTCATTTACATCTGACAATACTACAGCAGCGCCTTCTTTGACTAAAGCCAAAGTAATAGCTTTGCCGATTCCCCGAGCTGCGCCGGTAATGATTGCCACTTCACGCGCTAATCTCATATTACTAAACCTCCTTTAAAATTTCAAGAGCTTTTTTAATTGAGGCCAGATCTTCACAATTTACTATACTAACGCCTTTAATTGTCTTTTTGATCAAACCGGAAAGGACTTTGCCGGGGCCAATCTCTACGAAAACTTCCACTCCTTGTTGATATAGAAAGTTAACGGTATCTTCCCATAACACGGATGAGTATATTTGCGAATAGAGGTTGTTAATAATTTCCTCACGAAGATAAGGCCTGGCTGAAACATTAGCGATCACAGGAACGATAGGTTCTTGCCAAACTACCGATTCCAATTTGGATTTAAAAGCGTTAGCCGCGGGTTTCATATAACTTGAATGAAACGCTCCGCTTACCTGAAGGGGAATAAACTTACCACCCTTGTTGGAGACTGCATCCTGGGCTTTGTTGATACCGCTCTTAGCGCCGGATATTACAATTTGTCCCGGACAATTAAAGTTAGCGGCTTCAACCAACCCGGCCTCTTTAGCATCGGCTAAGCATTGAGAAACCGCCTCGCGATCAAGACCAAGCACAGCCGCCATTGTTCCCTTTTGTTCCGGATCAGCCCCAGCCATTAATTCAGCCCTTTGTTGGACTAGCTTTACCGCATCCTTAAATTCTAATACTTCCGCTGCGACCAACGCGCTATATTCACCAAGGCTATGACCAGCGGTAAAGTCGGGTCTAATCCCCTCGGACTTTAATACTTGTAGCAATGCGATACTAACGGTGAGAATCCCCGGTTGCGCGTTACGAGTGTCTTTTAATAACTCCTCCGGGCCATTAAAACAAATCTCCGAAATCGACCTTCCCAAAACTCGATCGGATTCTTCAAAAATTGCTTTTACTTCAGGAAAATTTTCCGATACTTCTTTTCCCATTCCTACGTACTGAGAACCTTGTCCCGGAAAAACGAAGGCTATCTTTTTCATTAAAAAACCCCTTTAAGAAAAACATTTAGTTATACAATCAAGTATTTATGGTCTGAACCATACAGTATATCCAACTTTTCCTATACAGTCAGTGATGCGGCAATCTTTCCAACAATATCTTCATTTACAGCCTTCATAGCTGCCCTGACGGCATTTTTAATCGCTTTCGCATTGGAACGTCCATGACTAATCATACTAATTCCATTGAGTCCCAAAAGCGGCGCTCCGCCGTACTCGGTATAGTCCATCTTTTCTTTTAAGCTTTTAAATGCGCCCTTAACTAATAATGCCCCGGCAGTGGCAATTAGATTCCGAGTTAACGCCGTCTTGATTTGGCTAAATAAAGCCCCGGCTAAGCCTTCGGAGAGTTTCAAAACGGTATTTCCCACAAAACCGTCGCAGACAATTACGTCGCATTCACCATGATGCACGTCACGACCTTCGATATTTCCAATAAAATTGATCGGACTTTGTTTTAAAAGTTGATGAGCCTCAATCGTCAGTTTATTCCCTTTAGTCTCTTCTTCGCCGATACTGAGCAAGCCAACCCGAGGTTTAGGCAGACCAAATACTTGCTCGGCGTATATCGAACCCATTAGGGCGAATTGAAGGAGATTATCGGGATCGCAATCGGCATTAGCACCGGCGTCGATTAAAACGCTAACGCCGGTTTTGGTTGGCATCGGAGAAGCGATGGCCGGACGGTTGATACCTTTAATCCTTCCTAAAGTTAATAGCGAGGCTGTCATCGCGGCGCCGGTGTTTCCCGCTGAAATAACGGCGGAAGCGGACCCTTCTTTAACTAAACGGTTAGCGACTACCAGCGAAGAGTCTTTCTTTTTCTTGACCGCACTCGCCGGATGTTCGTCCATTTCAATTACTTCAGTCGCGTTATAGATTTCTAGTTTCAACCCGGAAATAGATTGTTCCTTAAGAATAGCGCTAATTTTATCCTCATTTCCAACTAATATGACCTCAGCGCCCAGTTCGTGGCAGGCTAAAACCGCCCCTTTAACAATTTCTTCCGGTGCATAATCCCCACCCATAGCATCAATTGCGATTTTCACGTACCTCCACCTCCGGAGAAAACTATCATAAGTATAGCGAAAAAAAATAAAAAGTCAAGGAAATATTTGGTGGTACTATTAAAATTTTCACTTGAGTTTGGTTAAATTTAACAATAAAAAAATAAGGTCAAAACGACCTTATATTTAGGAAACAATTAATTATTTTGGGCAATAACTTCCCGACCCTTATAATATCCGCAATTACCACAAACACGGTGCGGCATTTTGGGCTCATGACATTGAGGACAAGCATTAGTGTTAGGAACAGCCGTCTTTAAATTAGCTCTTCTTAGCCTTGTTCTAGTACGGGAGGTTCTATTTTTGGGGTTTGCCATCTGATCCACCTCCTTCTCGGTTTAACAAAGATTCCAATTTGTTAAATTGTGGATTAAAATTATCGGTATGACAATTACAATGTTGAAAATTCAAGTTTACACCGCACCGAGGACATAAACCGCGACAATCTTCTTTACAGGTATACTTCATCGGTAACGATAATAATACCTGTTCACGCAGGCAGTCTGATAAATCAATTAAATCACCTTGGAAATGATAAAATTCATCGGCTCCCGTCGGAGTATAAGAAGCAAATTGTTCGGTAATCTCAACATT
>JBLNDC010000500.1:0-4554 GCA_050261255.1 Bacteroidota bacterium | reverse complement strand
TATATAAAACTTAATCGGCCCCCGAATCCACGGTTTTTTGGACATCCTTCCCAAAGCGACGGCCAATCCGAGCGGCAGTGAAATAATGAGCGTATAGAAAAAAAGCTGTATCGAGGTCAGGGCGCCGCTAAAAAGGAGATTTAGCAGTTTGACCAAGCTCGTCCATTCCATCATCGGCACTCCTTGTTCTTTTAAAAATCCACTTTTACAGCGCTTGAGCATCCGGGGAAAAGAACAGGCCGGCGTCTGGACGCCAGCCTGATTCGATATTCGAAGCTCTCCGGCTTACTTGGCGGTGACGGTGGTAATGTCTTTACCAAACCATTTGGTGGAGATACCCTGTATGCGATATATAACAATACATGCACCAGGGTGGATTTATCGGTAATTAACCGGATATGTAAAGCGCTTGATTGCCAACCGGGGGATTTAATGATTTATGAGGTAGATAAAAATTAACACTGAAACCAATAAATTTTATTCATTTTTCTGTTAACCATTTTCAAATAATCCCAGAGCTTTATTTTTGGTTATAACTATCATTTATTTCCAATGAATTTCAAGTTGCCCATCCTTCGAAACCTTCTTCAATGTCTCCGGCAACCAATGCCCGTTTTTAATCCGCTTTTTTCGGGTCTCCGAAGTAAATAAAGTGTTCTTGTTCTTTTGAATATCTAAAATGAATTCCCTTTGAGTATCGATATCTTCAAAACGTTTCTGGATCAAAGAGACATCCCCAATTTCAATACCTACCCATTTCCGTTTCAAGATTTCCGCTACAATATATGTCGTTCCGCTGCCGCCGAAAGGATCGAAAACCAAATCCCCTTCGTTTGAGGCTATGCTGATTACCCGCTCCAATAATTTTAACGACAGTTCATTACTGTCCCTGTTCTTATATTTGCTGTGCCGGACCGGAGGAATATCGTACCAAACATCGGTCAGATTAATTCCGTTGATATTAAGCTTGTCCTTATATCCGCCATAATCCCGAATATCTCCTCCGCAATGCCGGCAATTCTCCAAAGGGATTCTTTGTTCGTTAAAGGCTTTAGGCTTTTCTCCTTTCACATAATATAACAACGAATAATGAGAAGGATAAAGTTTGTTTTTTATCGGTAAAGAAAATTTGATATCAACGGCAATCCAATGTCGAAACGTTAAGTACTGGTTGAGTATTGACGATATATAACTATTCCACTTCGGCAGGTTCCAAATAAAGATTGAGCCTCCATCCTTGAGTAAATCAACACATTTTAACACCCAACGTTCAGTCCAAGCCAAATACTCGCCTTCATCCCTCAAATCATTGATCCCCGATTCGTAAGCCTTGTTTAAGTTAAACGGCGGATCGGCAAATATCAGATCAATCGACTCCTTTTCCATGGTTTCCATCAAAGATAAGCAATCCCCTTGGAACATAGTTCCATATGGAGTTGAAAAAACTTGAGCATAGTCTGGGTTGACAAGACAATTATCTTGTATATCCCCGACTAAGCGATGAATTTCAGTGGCATTTTGACTTATTGCCTCAAGTAATAGATTATTTAAGACGCCCAGCCGCAATCTTAATTCGGTTTCGTTAAGGCCGGTTGCCTTTGTTATATTCTGAAGATCGTTACCGGATGGGAAAACTCCCGAAACGTTATAATACTTTAGCCTCGAAACGCTAACACCGGAACTTTTCGAAAAGGTTTTTAGTTGGATATCGTTGCTTATTCCTAAAACTTGAAAAAACCTACCCATTCACATCCAGCCCCTTGCCAAATTTATCTTAATCATACCATGACCCATAAATTTTGTTAAGAGGTTTTGCAGACTATAGTCCGTAGACTGTTAGTCTCTTTTTGTTTAGTCTTATTCATAATGGGAGGCCAAAAAATGGATTTATTACACGCCTTTGGTGATACCTTAAAACAGTTCCGAAAAAAGAAATCATGGTCCCAAGAGGAACTCGCCGATTATAGCGGATTAGATCGAACATATATTAGCCTTCTTGAAAGAGGCCTTCGTAACCCTACTTTAACTACTCTGTTTTCAATAGCAAAATGTATGGACTACCAACCCAACCAGTTTATTAAGGAGATAGAAAATAAAATGGAAAGTAATTATGGTGGTGATATTAATGAAGATTGAGCGGTTTGAACGGCTAATTGATAACGGAGGATTTTCACAATCAAGTGATTGGAAAATGATAGAGAAACATATCATCCAGGCAATTCATAAGATTGAATGGCCGGTTGGCTCGGGTTCATTTACCCTTTTCGATCAACCGGGAAAATCGCGTGGCGAAGGTAATGGTGTAAAACCAATAAAAGATGCTTGTATGAAACATCTTTCCTCAATGGGTTGGGATCTGGAAACCAAAATTGACATTGCTACTTTAAAACAGCCCGGCCCTATTGATGCTACTTATAAAGTTGGGAAAAAGTTATTTTGTGTCGAGTGGGAAACCGGTAATATCTCTTCCAGCCACCGTGCTCTCAATAAAATGGCCCTCGGAATTATTAAAGATATCCTTATCGGAGGAGTACTAGTTCTTCCTACCAGAAAAATGTATAAGTATTTAACAGACCGCGTAGGTAATTTCCCCGAAATTGAACCCTATTTCGATTTATGGCGTTCATTAAAAGTTAACGAAGGCTTTTTAGCCGTATTAGCTGTCGAACATGACGGAGTTAGTAGTCTTGTACCGAGAATACCAAAAGGAACAGATGGTCGTTCATTACTTTAATATGCATTAGGCTTTCTGAAGTATTACTATTGATTCAGTACGCATGGTATTAGCAATCCCAGTTATCTGCCTCTCAATTTTTCGAATTAATTCCAAACCAAAAAGCTTTCCGTATTCCACCATAACCTCATCCAGACTTTGAATTGCGTACGTGGGTTTCTTTAAAATTTTACTAAGCTGATTATCATTGGTACCAATGATAATTGTGCAAAATTTACCGGGTCGTAATACACGTGAACATTCAGAAATTACCTTCCTCATATCCTGCAAATATAAATCAAATTTCTCACGAAGAGTGCGACCCCGTAGTCCAATCATGCTTTCACGTAATTTTAAGATATCCTCGCCCAAATATTTTAGGTGAAAAGAGTCGTTTCCGAGATAATCAATAGCAAAACTATAGGGTGGTGAAAAAATTATTCCATCCACCTTATTGTCATCAATCGCCAAACATCTTGCATCGCTGTTCATGATTGTCGCATCAGCCAGTTCATTTTCGGTACCATAAATACTTCGTTGAATTTTTTCGATCACAAATATATATCGTTCAAGAATAGCCTTAAACTGTTCGAAATGGCTTTTTTTATTACTTCTTTCCGAATAACCCGCACTATCTAAAAAGGCCAATAATAAAAAGTTAAATATGGATGATTGATTACACACTTCAGGTAGATTTATACTTTCAAAGGTTTTATAAAGACCCTCCGTAAGAGATAGGTTTTCTTTAAGTGGATTTATTCCATTTTTAAAATAATCAAAAACCTTCCGGTTGTTATTTGCAGCTATTTTAACCTGTTCGAGCGGGATTACTAACCCATCTAACTTTACCTTGGTCATAAAACGGCAAAACGGACTAACATCGACACCAATAGACTTTATTCCCATTAAACAAGCTTCTAATAATACAGTGCCGGACCCCATCATTGGATCAAGTACAACATCGCCTGGTTTCAAACCCATTATATTGATTAACGCTTTAACCATTTGCGGATGGAATTTACCTCTATAAGGAAATAAACCGTGAGTGGCATATCCCGTTTTAAATTGATTTGTTTGAAAAAAAGATTTTAACCTTGATGATGAATATTGCGGTAGTTTGACCGGTTCTCCCTTACACATTAAATAATGCCTAGTTAATCTATCATCTACACGGACAAAGTAAGCCCCATTTCTAAAAATCTCTTCCTCCTTAAGAAGCTGGCTTTCAAGAAACGCCAACTCTAATTCATAGATTTCTGTAATCCCTGATAGTAATTCTAGATTATTTGGAAATAGATGAGTAGTTATTCCATCGGAAATAATTCGTTTATAATCAGTACGAATCAAACCTCTCACTCCTGTTTTAAACTATATTTTGTTTTATCATATCAAACGAATGTTCGTTTTGTAAATTACTTTTTAATATTTTTAGCCAAATTCTCATTCATCGTATGTTTAAACTGATTTCGGATTCAAAAAGCCCCCACGGATGGGGGCTTTGCGGCGCTTTTTTTCGCGGATGAAAAACAGCGCTCGCCAATGGAAGCCTTTACGGACAAGGATGTCCGTAGTTCGGCGCAGGCAGGATGCTGTTAGCCGAACTACCGCTAACCCGCTAAAAACCCCGGATGTGTCAATGGCAATTGAAAATTCATCAATTACGGCAAATGAATTTTCACCCACCTAGATTAATTAATCATCCGACTTTTTGAGAAGACCGGCCCGTTGCTTCTCTTTAAGCCGGAAAGATTCACCCTTAATATTAATTACCACACTATGATGTAACAACCGATCCAGAATAGCCGTGGCAATAATAGTATCTCCAAAGATATCACCCCATT
>JBLNDC010000499.1:0-3198 GCA_050261255.1 Bacteroidota bacterium | reverse complement strand
CATCGATAAGGAAGACTTTATCGGGGCAACCGCACAAATTGTTCTGATCCAACCGGGCCGGGTTTCTGAAGTTGTCTTTGTTCGGAAGGAGCAGGATTTGTTCGGTTGAACCTATTGATTACCTATGATAAACTTAATTTATATGGTTGGCAATTAAAGATTAAAGGAACCGCTAATGATTTACGAAGTTGAAAAATTAAATCCGGTAGTTAAGAAACATCATATATCATTGCTATTACTCTTCGGCTCTCGGGCTAATGGGAATAATTATCATCAAAATTCTAACAAACGAAGGTGATCATATGAACACATTCTATCCAACTCGGGCCCAGGCTTTTGACTTACTATGTCAATATAACCAGAACGAATATTTAATCAAGCATGCTTTGGCAGTAGAAGCGGTGATGCGGCATTTCGCCGGACTATTCGGTGAGGACATCGAAAAATGGGGAATTATCGGCTTAGTCCATGATTTGGATTATGAACGGTTCCCGGAGGAGCATTGCGTCAAAACCAATGAAATTTTGACCGAAAACAACTGGCCCCAGGATTATATCCGGGCGATAGTCAGCCATGGCTGGCGAATTTGTTCCGAAGTCGAACCTAAAGAACGAATGGAGAAGGTTTTGTACACCATCGATGAACTAACCGGGTTAGTCACTGCCGTCACATTGGTCCGGCCCGACAAAAATATTCTCAACCTGGAAGTCAAATCGGTCCGGAAAAAGTGGAAAGAAAAAAGCTTTGCCGCCGGGGTAAACCGGGAAATCATCGCCGAAGGAGCGGCATTGCTGGAGATGGATTTGGAAACAGTGATTGCTGAGACCATTCGCGGCATGCAAGATATAGCAGGGGAACTGGGACTGGACGGGGTTAAAGAGTAAGCTTATGGTTTTAAAGAATTAGCAAATTTAAAGGGCTTGACCACTAAATAAAGTCAAATTATCAGGAAGATACCATGAGAATAGCCCGGCCTCGATCTGGGGGAAATAACGCCGGGCCGACAATTATTTGGGCTTAAACTCAGATGTCAGATTTAATATTCCCAAAACATCCGTTGAATTACAGCGGCATCAGCAGTCTTGGTCAGCGCTAAAGCTAAAAGAATACTTGATTTTTGAGGGTTGAGGGTGTCGGAGACGATGAAATTGCTTAAATCATCGTTGATCGCCCCATTCCGGGTGACGATACCGCTGCTCACCCTGGTGCTCCGCACCACGATCACCCCTTGTCCCTGAATTTCCCGAAAGGTATTTTTCATCATCTGGGACATATTGCCGTTTCCCAGTCCGGCATAGACTAATCCTTTAACTCCAGCGGCCACGGCTGCTTGGGGTAAGGTAGTAAGATTGCCGACATGCCCGTAAATGATTTCAACCGGTGGCAGTTCAGTCAGGCCGTCAATGGTAAATTCGGTCATCCAGGTATGTTTCCGGGTTGGTTCCCTGTAAAAATAGGGCTCTCCTTCGATCAGATATCCCAAATAGCCAAGTTCCGGCGCTTTAAAGGTATCCTGGAGCGAGGTGTTGGTCTTAGTCACCTCGCGGCTGGAATTGATGGCGTTATTCAAGGTTACCAAAACCCCTTTGCCGGCCGCTTCGTCACTGGCTGCCAGAATGATGGCGTTATAAAGGTTCATGGGGCCGTCTGGACTAAGTGCGGAAGCCGGGCGCATCGCGCCCACCATCACTACTGGTTTAGAGCTTTTAACCACTAAATTGAGGAAATAGGCGGTCTCTTCCAAAGTGTCGGTGCCATGAGTAACAACGATGCCATCGACTGCGGGGGAGGAGAGTAAGGCATTAATGCGCCGGGCAAGGGTAAGCCAAATTTGATGGGTCATTTCAGCGCTATCAATCTGCACAATCTGTTCGCTGGAAAGATGGGCGATACTCCTCAAGGGACCGGCAATGTCTTTGACGATGGCCTCAATCGGCAGGATGGCAGGTTCATAGCCGGCCGTATCAGTAATTGAGCTGGAAACTCCGGCAATGGTTCCGCCGGTAGCGAGAATGACGATGTTTTTCATGAAGAGTTCCTTTTACAACTAAATATAATAAAATTATATCATATTTTAGCGGTTAATATCCAATGTGACAACATTATATGTTGGTATACCTATCAGTCTTGCATGTTTAAATAAGTATAAAATTTCGCGAAGGAAATATTGCACAAAATCAACTTGTATGATATCTTATAAATAATAAACAGATTATTTTTTAGATGGGGAATGGGAACCGATTTATGAAACTAGTTGACGAAGCACAGCATAAAATAAGAGAAATGATCTTAAATAAAGAATTTGATCACAACGGCTATTTACCGAGTGAGGGCGAATTATGCAAGAGGTTCGGTATTAGTCGGGTAACCGTCCGCGAGGCGGTACGTTCCATGGAAGTTCGCGGCTTTTTAAAAAGGGTCCATGGAAAGGGTATTATGGTGGTTGACAATAGTATTAAGGTGATGTCCCGCTCGATAGGGGATATGATGTCCTTGGGTGATTTTGGTATTGACGAGTTGCTAGAAGTACGTAAAATTATTGAAATTCAAACCGCAAGTCTCGCGGCAAAGCGGGCCACTCAAAAGGATATGGAAGCCTTAAGGAATGCGCTGGAGAATATGGAAAATGCCGCTGTAATGGATGAAAAATACCTAAATAGTGACCTTGATTTTCACTTGATCTTGGTACAAGCTGCAAAAAACCATTTGCTTTCCGCCATCGTGAGTGCTTATACCCCTTTATTAAAAAAGCTTATTGTAGAAAGCTCACAAATCGATTATGTAATCGAGAAGAAGCACCATTATCATAGAAATGTATATGAATGTATTATTAAGGGCGATGATGAAGGCGCATCCGTTTGTATGCGTATTCATTTAAACGCTACTTTCGAAAATCTAAGAAACCAGTCGAAATAGTAAATGTAATTGCCATATAAGATAATGAACGACGACAAGATTAAAAGGTAGTTATGTAGATCTTGTATTATAACATATCATATATGTGATATCTGTCAACAATAAATGCTAAACTTCGATATTATTACACTTTGATAAAAAGGAGGTGATGAAGTTGGAAATTAAAGATGTTAAGGTTCACATTATATCCGGGCCATTGGACGAACCTTTTCAGTTTTCTCAAGGATGGGTTCATAAACGTAGTAGCTTGATTGTAGAAGTAATTACCAAAGGGGGCCTTTG
>JBLNDC010000498.1:0-3365 GCA_050261255.1 Bacteroidota bacterium | reverse complement strand
ATAACCCAGCCAAGGAGCCCGAGGTGGTGGATTGCGCTATTTTGTTAAATAGCATGGGCGCTAAGATTCGGGGAGCAGGCACAGCCAGTATTAAAATCGAAGGAGTTACTAGTCTGCATGGTTGCGAACATACCCCCATTCCTGACCGGATTGAAGCCGGAACCTTTATGATCGCGACAGCAGCTGTGGGAGGGGATGTTCTAGTAAATAACGTCATTACGGAACATCTAAGAATGGTAATTTCCAAATTAAGAGAAGCCGGCGCCGAAATTATCGAAGGCGATAATGATATCAGAATCATTTCTAATTCCCGCTTAAAAACGGTTGATGTTGACACCGGAGTTTATCCTGGATTTGCCACTGACCTCCAAGCCCCTTTCGGTGTCATGTTAACCAAGGCAGAGGGTACAGGGATTATTTGTGAAACCGTTTTTGATAATCGCTTCCGGTATATTGACGAACTGCGCCGCATGGGAGCAGATATTAAAGTCGAGCGGGATACGGCGATTATTAGAGGGGTTGAACGATTGAGTGGCGCTCCGGTAGTCGGCACCGATATCCGGGCGGGAGTGGCTTTGGTGATTGCGGGACTGATGGCCGAAGGCGTTACTGAGGTTTCAGGTATCAATCATATCGATCGGGGTTATGAACATTTTGATGAGAAGCTGAGAGATCTAGGGGCTGGAATTCACCGCGTCGCTGAGTCTTTAGAGGAAGTAAAAGCGTGAAGAGGATAAAATCCTTGTAGTCTTCGTTGAGACTACAAGGATTTTTTTTAAAAAAATCTAAATAATATTAAAAGTTACCTATGACTGGAGTTGATTAAAATGGTTGATGAAATGATGGACGAAGCGTTTCAGCTATTTGAAGAAGCAGAAATAAAAATCGGTAATGAAATTTCGGAAAGTATCGGACTTTTTCGACGAGCGGCTTGTAAGCTACTTAGTACATATCTAATGATCAAGGGTTCCGAAGGAGAAGGAGATCTTGATGAACTATTTCAGGAATGTATCAGGGTTAATCCTGATTTTGAAATAATCCAATCGGAAATTGAATATTTGGCGGAAGTAAGCCCTGAAGAGGCCGACGGGGAAGAACTCACGGATAAAGCCAATGAAATATGGGATTTTATAGAGGGATTACTAATAGAGGATGAATTGGAGGATAATATTTAAGAATACTTTTTATAATCCGGATTAACTATTAATATATTTTATCAAAATAATATATTTAAGAGTTATGGAACTCGCTTTAAGAAAAAAACATTAATACCTAAAGCAGGAAAAAATAATAATTTTCCGAATACTATCCATAAATTGGCAAAGGAGTCCCGTGATGCGCCCATTTAAAATTTTTTGGATATTATTTGGATTATTAGCTGCGCTCGCCCTTCCGGCCGGAGCGGAATTGGCTTTCGATAAAATAACGATGCAAATTCAATCAACCGAGGGCGAAATGGTTGAAAAAGACCTTTATTGTTATTCTGATTGGAAGTTAAAACATTTTAAACTAGATTTCACAAATAAGTTTAGTTGGCCGGAGAATAGCGAGAATTACTAAAAATTTAACATTAAAGCTGATTTCGAAAAATATCGGCAGTTGGCAATGGATTTGGATTATCAATGGAATGAACGTTACCGAATTTTAGCGCCGGAAATTTCCTATGACTTTAAATTTGATCGGGGTTTAACCATTGGGCTTGAATACGAAACCGAAAACCGCGACCCGGTTTTAGATGAAGATTTGGAATTCAAGTATCGCATGGAAGCCGGGACCATAAAAATGGCTTTGGATAAGAAAAACTGGAGTTATGACCTGAAATTGGCCCAGACCCGAAAAGAATATCCGGAAGATGAGATCAAGAATTACACTAAAAATCAATTGGATCATGAATTGGCATGGAGGATTTATCCGGATTTCAAAATTGATTTTTCATATTATGAGACTACCCGTATTTATCCCGAGGATCCTAAGATTTCCCAAGATTATTGGAGTTCTGAAGCAGGTTTAAGCGGTAATTACCGTTTTAACGATCATTGGCAGATGATAGGCTCTTTCAGCGTTCGGGAAGCGGAAAGAGGCCTAACTCCTTACTTAGATCAACAGGGTTGGGAATTAAAATTAAAAAACAAGCCCAGCCGGGAAGTAACCATTGATCTGCGGGTTCGGGCGGCAGAATATGATTATTACTCGGATGCGACTTATTTGGATCCGGATGAGATCGAGGTTGAAGAAGAGGACCAAAAAAGCAGGAATGAAAATAAAGTGGCTCTGGAATGTTACTGGCGGTTAAAAGAACTCAACCTTGAACTTGAGGCCGGTCTGTTTTGGGTGTCTAAGGACTATTACTCGGCTCAGGTAGCTGATTTTCAACAAGAAGGCATTTACACTTCATTTCGCTGGAAACTTAAAAAAGTAGGAATTGAATTGGAAATAGCGCCTGATGGTAACCTTTGGCGGGTAAATGGATTTTATCAATTAAAATTCGAATACTATTTTTGAACCAGGATTAATGCGTAACATAATGTCAAAGGAGTAAGGCTAATGATCAAGTTTGGAGCATTATTGTCGCATGCGCCGATCAGTGTGCCCGGAGTCGGCCAAGCTGAAGATTTGGAACAACTGAAAGAAACCTCCAACGCAATGAGGCAAATTGACAGGATACTGGCTCAAGATCCTCCCGAGACTTTGGTGGTGTTTACGCCCCATGGCACGGTCTATGCGGACGCCATTATCATTTATGAGGACTGGATTTTAACAGGAGACTTAAAACGTTTTGGTCTAAACCGAAAATGGCAATGGGAAACCGACTTGGATTTGGTCAAGAAAATCGCGGAATTGGGAGAGAAAACAGATTTACCGATTTTCGCAATGGGTTATAAGGAAGCTTCGCGAGGACGCTTCGGCGAAGGGTTGGATCATGGGGTGTTAGTCCCGTTATCCTTTTTTGATCCCGCGTGGGTTTCCCAGGTTAAGCTGGTTGTAATTCCTTTGAGTTATCTGCCTTTAGAAGAACTATATCAATTCGGGAAGGTGGTCCAAAAGGCTGCGGTTGATTTGGGCCGAAAGGTGGCGGTGATCGCCAGCGGCGATCTGTCACATTGTTTGAAACCGGGAGCCCCTGCCCCCTATGACCCCCGCGGGGAGGAATTCGACCGTAAATTAGTGGAGCTAATCAATGAAGGGGCAGTCAAAGACTTTTTTGAGCTGGATCCGGTGTTATTGGAAAAAGCGGCCGAATGCGGGTTCCGAAGTTTGATTATGCTCTTGGGCGCTATGGATGGTTTCGACTTTGAGAGTAAGGTCCATAGTTACCAAGGTCCTTTTGGAGTTGGGTATGCGGTGGCTTCTTACCATCCCAAAGG
>JBLNDC010000497.1:0-2567 GCA_050261255.1 Bacteroidota bacterium | reverse complement strand
AGATAGTTAAGTTGTATTCATATTTTGACTATGGTATAATATTTGACATGGCTAAAAGCCGAGGGGAGGTTTATACTTGCTCAAGATTATTCGCGAAATAATGATCTATTTTATGGTGGCGATTATCGCATTGGTATTAGTCGTCAATTTTATGAAAGTCCAAGACCCGGTGGAGGAGATTAACTTTAATGAATTCACCAGCCGGGTTGAAGAAGGTAAAATTATCGACGCCACCATTAATAATAATGATGGAACAATTCAAGGCCGACAAAACGGTGAGACTCATAAAAAATACCGTACCGAAGGTCCGGTTAATCATCCCGAGCTATATTATGAACAATTGAAGGGGAAAGGAATCAAGGTATCCTTCTCGAACGCCGGTAATAGCTGGTGGGCGATGCTCCTCCCAAATCTTGGATTCTTCATTTTATTCATCATATTTTGGTTTTTCCTGATTAATCAGATGCAAAACACCGGCAACAAGGCGTTGTCTTTCGGAAAAAGCCGTGCCCGATTACACGCGGAGGATAAAACCAAAACAACTTTTGATGATATTGCCGGAGAAGATGAGGCTAAGGAAGAACTGGTGGAGATCGTTGAGTTTTTACGACAGCCTCGTCGTTTTACCGAACTGGGCGCTAAAATCCCTAAAGGAGTGCTCTTGATCGGTCATCCTGGTACCGGTAAAACACTGCTGGCCAAGGCAGTCGCCGGTGAAGCCGGAGTGCCATTCTTCAGCATCAGTGGTTCCGATTTTGTCGAGATGTTTGTTGGTGTGGGCGCATCCCGGGTCCGCGACCTCTTTGAACAGGCCAAAAAAAACGCGCCTTGTATCGTTTTCGTAGATGAAATCGATGCTGTAGGCCGTCAACGGGGCGCTGGTTTGGGTGGCGGCCACGACGAGCGGGAACAGACTTTGAATCAATTGCTGGTAGAAATGGACGGGTTTGAGCCAAATTCGGGCATTATTATCTTAGCCGCCACCAACCGCCCTGATGTTTTAGATCCGGCATTGCTCCGTCCGGGAAGGTTCGACCGGCAAGTGACTTTGGATATTCCCGACATAAAAGGCAGGGAAGATATTTTAAAAGTGCATGCCAAGGGCAAACCCCTCGCCTCGGAAGTTGATCTTAAAGTATTGGCCCGGCAGACTCCGATGTTTACCGGAGCGGATTTGGCTAATGTTTTGAATGAAGCTGCCTTGCTTGCCGCCAGACGCGGCAAGAAGAAGATTTATATGCAGGATTGCGAAGACGCGATTGAACGGGTTATCGCCGGACCGGAGAAGAAAAGCCGGATTATGAGCCAGAAAGAAAAAGAACTAACCGCTTTTCATGAGGCCGGCCATGCTTTGGTTGGGCATTTTCTACCGACGGTGGATCCGATTCATAAAATTTCGATCATCCCTAGGGGCCAGGCTGGAGGGTATACTTTAGCACTGCCATTGGAGGACAAACATTATAGCACCAGAACGGAATTATTGGAAAATGTCGTATTCATGCTGGGTGGCCGGGCCGCCGAAGTGATTGCCCTTGGCGAAATCAGCACCGGGGCCCGAAACGATTTGGAACGGGCGACTAAGACCGTACGTCGGATGATTACTGAATATGGCATGAGCGATGAACTAGGTTATATGACTTTCGGTCATGGCCATGAGGAACAAGTCTTCCTCGGCAGAGACATTTCCCGGGACAAGAATTACAGCGAGGAGATTGCGGCCGCCATTGACCGGGAGATTAAACGGATGATGGATGAAGCATTCGAAAAATCCAAGCAAGTTGTGGTTGAACACCGGGAACTACTGGATAAAATCGCCAGTGCCCTGTTAGAGAAGGAAACTATCGAAGGCGAAGCCTTCGTGGAGCTCATTGGGGAAAAGCCGAAACAAGAGAATGGCGAAACTGAAGCGGTAAAAGCTGAGATCTGAGTCGATAGGTCCGTTCGAAGAAGTTGAATAGAAATTTCAATATTATCTGTAGAGATTATTAAGGTGAACATCAGTTAATCACATAAATTAAAAAATTATCTAATAGGGATCTAACTTAATGTTAGCTCCCTTTTTTTATTAGTTGTGAAATTAACTCCTTGATTGGACGGTAGGGGATTTGAATAAAACGACGAATAAATTATTCAGGTAAACTTAGGATTAAAATATGTAAAACAAAGTAATGTTTGGGCTTGGTAACTCTTTAACTGATTATAATCTATGTGACTTATAGGCGCAGTTTCTAAGTTTGACACTCCCGATTTATACATTGCCAGGAATATGTTGGAAAATATTTTTGAAATTTCAATCTAAAAAGAAAGGATTGATTAAAGAGATGAAGGTGGCAGTGATTGGTGGCGGAAAATGGGGCAAAAACATAGTAAGGACATTGCATCAGTTAGGGGTTTTGGCAGCAGTAGCCGACCGTTCGGAAGATGTATGTAATCAAATAAAGGCCATTTACCCGGATATCAAGGTTTCTACCGACTATCAAACGGTTTTGAATTCGAACATAACTGCGGTTGTTATTGCTACTCCTGTCCCAAGCCATTATCAGATTGCCAAAGAATCACTGGCAGCA
>JBLNDC010000496.1:0-4055 GCA_050261255.1 Bacteroidota bacterium | reverse complement strand
GGCGTTCCTTTGTAAGACCATACCATCACTTATCAAACGAGGTAATCTTAGAGTATCTGGGGTTGAATTCAGTTGTTCGCCACTTAATCTCATTTCAGGAGCTTCTTTTATAACTCATGCCCCCTTTGTTTCAGAAAGTTCCGGATAATTATATGCTTCTTGGATTGAGTCAACATTGCGATCCGAGGTTCGCGAGGTAATCAACTTGCTAATGGTATACGCATCCATCAACCTCTCGTCTAAAGGTTTGGTCAGTGCCAGAATACCGGCATTACTCAGATCATTTTTGAGCCAATCCATTTCTTTATCCCTGGGAAGAATCACCGGCATTCTTTTTTTAGTATTGTGGATCTTCTCCAGTAACGGATTGGCATCGGTCGTAAGGATACTGAACGTCTTTAAAACCTCCCCTGTCGCAGTATCGGTCCATTGTTCCCAAATACCGGCAAAGGAAAAAATGTCTTTGTCCTTAAGAAAAATATAGTATGGATACTTCTTTCCACTAAATACCCGCCATTCATAAAAACCATCCGCTGGGACTAAACATCTCCGTTTACGAATGGCATCCCGAAAAGACGGTTTTAAAAAAACGGTATCGCTTCGGGCATTTAGAGTGTAAGAGCGAATCTCCATCGCCTCTTGGGGCGACTTTACCCAGGAGGGAATAAGCCCCCAGGTATACCACTGGATAGTATCGGGTCGTTCATTTGTGATCACCGGCATTCTGGGGAAATCAAAACCTGAGACGTAATACTTCGGTTCATTCAGCTCCGATTGCAACTCAAATTCGAATTCGAATTTCAATTGATACCGGTTTTTTAAACGTTGAGCTGTTTGAGTTAAGGCATAAAAGAAACACATCGTCTACACCCTCACTATGATAATATCCTTCCATCTGGTGGTATAGCATGGTGAAAGCTTTTCCTGCCTGAGTTTCCACTTTTGGCCGGAACCTTGAACCGCTAACTTTATAGTGTCCCGCCCATATTTGGAATTGATCCGGTCCAACGTCTTCATAATCTCGGTATGCTTTGAGCGGTCGACATTGTCGAACAAGGAGCCTTGAATTTGGTCATCCGGAACAATATTAAACACGATGACCCCGGCTTTTTTATAACGGTATCCTGTTTTGTAGATTGCCGCCAAAGCCGCCAGGGAATATCTGACCAATTCCATACTGCTATTGGTTTCTACCGGTAGTTTACAGACGAAGTTCTTTTCATATTGAGCCTCATTGTCTTTGAACCCATTGGTGTGGATAAAAACCATCAGCATCCCGGCGCATGACCGTTGCCTTCTGAGTTTTTCAGCGCATCTTGACGCATATGTGGCAACGGCTTCTTGGATCGGTTCCAGTTCGGTTTGGGGCTCTCCGAAAGAACGGGAAGTACAGATAACTTTTTTAGCCGATGGTATTAATTCCATCTCCAGGCATGATATTCCTTCCAATTCTTTTTTTACTCTGAGCCCGACCACCGTCATTTTTTTCTTTACCCAGCTGTCTTGCATTTGCGTGAATTCCCAGGCGGTTTTTACATTCAACGATTTTAAAAGATTCGCGTATTGCCGGCCAATCCCCCACACTTCATCAATATCAAATACTTTCAATGTCGCTTGAATTTTGTCCCGGCTGTCCAAGACACAAATCCCCTGATTTTCCGGTATTTTTTTGGCGCAATGATTGGCGGCTTTGGCCAATACTTTGGTCGGCCCGATCCCCACACTCACCGGAATCCCGATATTTCTCAAGACTGTTTCCCGGATCCGCCCCGCGTATTCCTCCAAATCAACCGGCAAACCCGCTAAATTCAGGAAAGCCTCATCAATGGAATAGATCTCAAGCTCCGGAGTAAATTGTCCCAGGGTACTCATTACCCGATGGGATAGGTCGCCGTATAAGGCGTAGTTCGAAGAAAATACCGCAACATCGTTTTTTTCAAGAAAATCGGCGATTTTAAAGGCAGGCGTCGCCATTTTAATTCCTAGCTTTTTGGCCTCATTGGAACGGGAAATAATGCAACCGTCATTATTGCTGAGAACAACCACCGGCCTGCCGTTTAGCGAAGGATTAAAGACCCGTTCACATGAGACATAAAAATTATTACAATCCACCAGCGCGAACATCTCAATATACCGCCTTAATGATGTAAGTGACAATCCCCCAAACCGAAAAATCCGCATCTCCTTTGACCACAATAGGTTCATAATCTTTATTGGCAGGCATCAGGAGTAAAGTGTCGCCCTCAACCTTGATTCTCTTGAGCGTAAACTCGCCGTTAATATAGCAGACCGCCAGAGCATCATCATGGTAAGACAAGGATTTATCGATAATTAATAAATCGCCGTTATCCACCCCGGCATTTTTCATGGAACTCCCCTTGACCCGCCCGAAAAAAGTTGCGCTGGGATTTTTTATAAGTTCCTGATCCAAATCAAGCATGGGTTCCAAATAGTCTTCCGCCGGAGAAGGAAACCCGGCCGTTCTTTGGTTGTGCGCATTCAGTATAAAGAGTCCCGAGGGTTGTTTGGGGTTAAAAATAGGAGTATTCATGATGTCCCGACCCTCTCTATACAAACATATGTTCGATTAACAATTATATTATATCAGGTTTTGGGATTTTTAGAACTGGAAAATTTTTTACCGGGTTGCTTCAAATTTTATGTATCCCGATAAAGTCCCCCTCATAAAAAAAGCGGAGGTATGTTAAAAACCTCCGCTCCACCATCAATCTGTTTTGCCGTAACCTCATAAAATCATACATCGAGCTGCATTTTTCAGGTATCCAGCAGCCGTTTCTCTCCCTCCAAATGCCTGATCTCTTCGATATCTCTGGTACATTCCATACAACCGAGATATTTACCCTGTTCATCACGGAGCGCGTAAAATTCAATCAGGATCTTATGAGGTTCTCCTTTTGAACCCAATGGTACCGGCAGATCAATCCAAAATCGCGCATTATCACGTTCCCAGGCTTTCATTTCATTAATGATTGCCTCCACCTTGGGTAGGCTCTTTTCGGGATGACACTTTCTAAAATTCAACCCCATACAAGTCATCGGCCGGATAAATAAACGCGTTTCATGTTTATTCCAGCCAACCACTTCATCATTTGCGTCAATAACGTTAATCTCTAAGGGTACGGTTTCAAACATTGCCTTAGCCAAAGCTTCATTTAATTGTTGTTGCATTGAATGATCCTCCAGTTTAACCTGAATTTCACGTTAGTAATGAACCCCTATTGCATGTAAAAATTATATTAGCATCAAAGCGACGATTGATCAACCTCTTTTAAAGAATATCGATTGTCTTACCTCTGGAAACACCGGTAAAATATCAAACCGGTCAGGTTTTCAACCTCTAACAGTATCTATAGATGCAACCGGAAACGGCTCTTGGTTTCCATGGCGGAAAGTTACTCCCATTGTAGAGGGTGGGTCTTACCTTTGGGGCAAGGAAAGGGTAACGGTGGTTCCGTTATTTTTGTCGCTGGTAATATGGAGAGAACCATGGTGTTGCTTCATGACTGCGAAACAATAAGTAAGTCCCAATCCAAGATTTTTTTGAGCCGTTTTAGTGGAATAAAATGGTTCCAAGATATGTTCCATATCGGATTTTGACATACCGATCCCGTTATCAGCAACATCAATATTGATAAACCGTTTTTTATTATAGATCGTAAGATTTATGGCCCCACCTTGGGGCATGGCTTCAATCGAATTATATAAAATATTTATCAGAACTTCTTCAATATGGACCCGATCACATTTTACGATTGTCGACCCAGCTTGACATTGTTTAGCGATATTGATATTTTTCAGAGTAAACATCTTCTCCATTGAATTCAATACATCTTCAACCAGTTGGTGGATATCCGTCTCCTCAATGCAAAGAGTAATTGGTTTGGTTTTCTCGGAAAATCGCCTCACTAAATCTTCTAAATGATGGGAGGCGTTTTCGATGATATTAATATACTTACTAGATTCCTGGGGGTTGTTTTTTAAAGTTTCGGCAGCGATATTTATTAATTGTAATTCATTTCGTACCGCATGGTTAA
>JBLNDC010000495.1:0-4426 GCA_050261255.1 Bacteroidota bacterium | reverse complement strand
ATGAGGCGATTTACAAGTGGATAAGTGTTCCAGTTCTTCGGGAAACGCATGTTCAATATATTTGATCCAACCCGGACTGCAACTGGTAATCATCGGTAGCACAGCCTTTTGATCCGTAAATGCTGCTTTAACCCGTTCCAACAACTCATGCCCTTCTTCAATAATGGTCAGATCGGCGGCGAAGTTGGTGTCGAAAACATCGTCGAAACCCATCTCCCTTAATGCGGTAACCATTTTACCGGTCACCAATGTTCCGGGTTCATATCCGAACTCTTCTCCCAAAGCAGCCCGGATCGCCGGCGCGGTCTGGATGACTACCCGCTTGGTTTTATCAAAAAGCGCCTTCCAAACCGCGGCAATACCGTCTTTTTCTTGTAGGGCGCCCACTGGACAGACTGTAGTGCATTGCCCGCAAAAAGTGCAATTCACCGAATTAAGCGGCAACTCATCGGCAGCCCCAATTACTGTTTTAAATCCTCTTTTTTGAACATTTAAAACCCCTACGCCCTGAATTTGGTTGCATACCGTCACGCACCTGCGGCAGAGAATACATTTAGAAGTATCCCGGATAACCGAGGGTGAAGAATCGTCAACAAAGCTCTTGGAACGCTCCCCTTCAAACCGGAATTCGTTGATTTGGATTAACTCTCCCAACTTTTGAAACTCGCAATTTTGATTGCGGGAACAGCTAAGGCAGTCGCGGGGATGGTCGGAAAGCATCAACTCGTAAAGTAGTTTACGGGCTTGTTTCACCCGCTTCGAGTTAGTATAGACCACCATTCCCTCTTTGACCTCCACCATACAGGAGGGTTGCAGGTTTTTAGCCCCTTCGATTTCAACCACGCAAATCCGGCAGGAACCTATTTGGTGCACATCCTCCAAATAACAAAAATGTGGAATTAAAATTTGGTTTTCTTTGGCAGCTTCCAGGATGGTCAGGTTCTCAGGGACGGTAATCTGTTTTTGATTGATTGTTAATGTTACCATTACTAAGCCCTCCTATCACAACGCAAGCAGCGCATGGCTTCCGCAATCGCATTTAATTTGTGAAAACCGATGGCTACTTCATCATAACAATTTTTCCGGGTTTCAGGGTCGAGATACTTCATAGTAAAACGTTCGTGTTCAACCAATTCTTTATCGTCGGCGGCTTTCGGGATCTCGATCTCCTCGCCGGTATTCAATTGGCCTTTCCCGCCCAGATACTTATCAATAGCTTTGGCGGCATTCTTACCGTCGGTAATCGCCGTAATCACCACATCGGAGCCACGGACCACATCCCCTCCGGCAAAGACGCCTTTCATTTTAGTCATTAACGAATCCTTATCCGTGACGAAAGTCCCCCACTGGGTAACCTCGACTTCGTCCTTATTAATAAAAGGCAGGTCCGAATACTGGCTGACTGCGGGGATAACCATATCGACCTCGATTTGGAATTCGGAACCTGTGATCTCTTTGGGTTTACGACGGCCGCTAGAATCAAACTCGCCCAGTTCCATTTTGACACATTCCAATGCTTCGACTGCTTTATTACCCATAATCCGCACCGGAGCCACCAAGGGAATAATTTTTACTCCCTCATCAACCGCGTCCCGAATCTCCCTGGCGTCCGCCGGCATATCCTCTTCGAGCCGCCGGTATAAGATAGTGACTTCTTTGGCGCCCTGCCTGAGAGCCACCCTGGCTGCGTCAATCGCCGTATTACCGCCTCCAATGACAGCCACCTTAGCGCCGACCTGAATGTCTCGGCCCAAATTGACATCGCGTAAAAATTCCAATCCGTGATAAACCCCTGTCAAATCTTCCCCTGGAATATTTATTTTGCGCGAAAACTGAGTCCCGGTAGCAATATAAACGGCATCACTGTTTTCTTTTAGTTCCTGGAAAGTCAAATCTTTACCGATTTCGGTATTTAAATGGATCTTGACGCCAACCTGTTCAATCAGGCGAATCTCGTGTTGGAGAACTTCTTTTGGGAGACGATATTCAGGGATCCCGAAAGCCAAAACCCCACCGGCTACTGGTTGAGCCTCATAAACATTTACCTCATAGCCTAGCCGAGCCAGGTAATAACCGCAAGTCAACCCGGAAGGGCCGGCGCCGATCACGGCGACACGCTTGCCTTTTTTAGGGAATACCAAATCCATGTAAGGTTCTTCGCTTTTAAAAATTTGGTCCGCCACGTAACGCTTTATGTCGGCTATTGCGATGGGCTCATCCAGTTGGCCCCGGCGGCACCTGCTCTCGCAAGGATGGGTACAAACCCGACCGCAGACAGCCGGAAACGGATTTTCCTTCCGCACCAAGTTATAAGCGTCACGCACCCGTCCGGCAGCGATCAAGGCAACGTATCCCGGAACATTTACCCCGGCCGGGCATGAATTTTGGCAAGGCGAGATGAACAATTCGCTGCAAACACCAGCCCGGCAATGTTTATTTTTAATGTGTTCTTCATATTCTTCCCGGAAATTCTTGATGGTGCTTAAAACCGGGTTGGGAGCGGTCTGTCCCAGACCGCAAATGGCTGATTCTTTAATGGTTTCACCTAACTCTTCCAAGAGTTCAATATCACCTTCCCGGCCTTCTCCTTTGGTGATCCGTTCCAAGATCTCCAGCATTCTTTTGGTTCCCAAACGGCAGGGAACGCATTTACCACATGACTCTTCCTGGACAAATTCCATAAAAAACCGGGCTACATCCACCATACAGGTGTCTTCATCCATGATGATTAACCCGCCGGAACCCATGATGGCGCCCAATTTGACCAGGGAATCATAATCCACCGGCGTATTTAAATGACGACTGGTGATACAACCTCCGGACGGCCCTCCGGTCTGGGCTGCTTTAAACCTTTTGTTTCTGGGGATTCCACCCCCGATATCAAAGACGATATCCCCTAAAGAAACACCCATCGGTACTTCGACAATACCGGTGTTATTAATGTCACCCGCCAAAGCGAATACTTTTGTTCCTTTGCTGCCGTCCGTCCCGAAACTGGTGAACCAATCGCTGCCCTTTTGAATAATCGCCGGGACATTGGCGAAGGTCTCAACATTATTGATGATGGTTGGTTTGCCAAATAGACCTTTTTGAAAGGGAAAAGGCGGTTTTTGACGCGGTTCCCCCCGTTCTCCCTCGATTGAAGCCATTAAAGCCGTTTCCTCACCGCAGACGAAAGCGCCGGCCCCAATCCTAATCTCCAGATCGAAATCAAATCTGCTTTGCAGTATCTTACGGCCCAACAAACCTGCTTCACGGGCGGAAGCGATTGCGTGGGACAATCTTTCAACCGCCAACGGATATTCAGCCCTTACATATACATAACCTTTACTAGCGCCTATGGCATATCCCGCAATCAACATGCCTTCAATTACCGAATGAGGGTCCCCTTCCAAAATGCTCCGGTCCATAAACGCGCCGGGATCGCCCTCATCGGCGTTACAAACAATGTATTTTTCCCTGCCGGGAGCATTCAGACCGGCTTCCCATTTAACGCCGGTAGGAAATCCGCCACCACCACGGCCCCGCAGCCCCGAGTTTTTCATTTCAGTGATCACATCCAAAGGCGCCATTGAATCTAAAACTTTTCCAAGGGCTTGATACCCGTCTCTTCCTATGTAAGCCTCCAAAGAGTCGTAATCCATGTTCCCACAATTACGCAAGGCGATTTTCACTTGATTTTTAAAATAATCAATATCTTTAATCAAGGAGATATATTTGCCGGTCTTACCGTCAAAATAGGTTTTTTCGGTCAAAATATTACCGTCAACTAAATGGGAAGCCACAATCCGAGGTATATCGCCTGGCGTTAATTTACTATAAAAAACACCTTCCGGCATAACCACCATGACCGGACCAATGGCGCAAGTCCCGATACATCCGGTCTCGCTGACGGTTACTTTCTCAGATAAATCCTGCTCTTCTATGGCTTTAAATAAAGCATCCCGTACCTCATGACAATTGGATGAGAGACAACCCGCTCCGGAGCAAACCAAGACCTGATAGCGGTACCGCTGAACCTTTTCCTGGTAATCATTTTTAACTTTATTCAAATCGCTGCTAGTCTTAAGTTTTGTTATCTTATGGTTATTCATCCCATTCACCTCAGTTCTCAATAATACCTTTCAAGTAAAGACTGCAATTTATCGGGGTTTACCTGTTTGAAAACCTCGTTATTTATGGTTATGGCCGGAGCCAAGCCACATGCCCCGAGACACCGCATAACTTCCAAAGTAAATTTGCCGTCGGAAGTTGTTTCGCCGATTTCAATTCCTAAAATATCCCTCAGCCGTTCCACTATTTTTTTACCGCCCCTAACATAACAGGCTGTTCCCAAGCAGACCTTAATCGTGTATTCACCCCGCGGCTTAAGGGAGAAAAAAGAATAGAATGTGGCGACTCCATAAACCTTGGACAGAGGCAGATT
>JBLNDC010000494.1:0-5713 GCA_050261255.1 Bacteroidota bacterium | reverse complement strand
TATTATAGCACTTTTAGGTGGAGTTTTGAGTTTTGCCATTCCAACCCAAGCCGGTTCCTGGAAGATAGAGAGTGGTGCCTTTAAACTAGCTAAGGATCAAGTAATAGAAGGCGATTTATTCTTCAGTGGCGAACGGCTGGAGATAGATGGGACTATCCAAGGAGATTTAGTGCTGGTTAGTGAAGAGGTAATCATTAACGGCAGAATTGATGGTAGTATTTTAGGCGCGGTCAGCCGCAAGCTAAGGAATAACGGAGTAGTCGGAGGCAGTTTGCGTGGTTTCATCAATGAAGCCTATCTTGATAAAAACGGGGTTATTAATGGTAGTATTAGCGCCTTTGCGGTCAAGCTAATTACCGATGCTGGATCGTTGGTAGAAAACGGTATTATCGGCCGTTTTACCGAAGTCGATCTGAAGGGAAGAGTTACCGGTCCGATCTTAATCAACAATGCCATTTCGACCAAAATCAGTGGCGAGATTAATGGGGACATCCGGATCGGAGGTGTTCCGGTTAAATGGGTTCCGCCTTTGACCATCACCGGAAAAATCATTGACTTTACCGGATATGACAATAACCCGGCTAAACTTGAAGGCATTACCCTTAACGGAGGATATCAGTCAGAAAAACCGGTCCAAGATCAAATAGCGTTCTTAAGGGGCGCCGCGATTTTCTCATTTATCTGGTTTCTAGGCTCTCTATTGGCCGGTTTGGTTTTGTACCGGCTTTTTCCAAGGACAGCCTGGAATGTTACCGAGCCTTCCGCTGCTAATTTCCGGCGCAGCTTATTGCTGGGATTGATCGGCCTGGTGGGTCTGCCGATTTTAATCCTCATTTTAGCCATCACTATCGTCGGCTTTCCTTTAGCGATCCTGCTGGGATTATTTTATTTGATTCTCCTGTTATTCGCGGGGATACCGCTTAATCTCTGGTTTGGCCGCTTAATCTTTAAATCGAAATTGAACCCGGTTTTAATGACTGTCTTGGGCGGTTTGTTCCTAGCCTTGCTCAATTTCTTGCCAATCATCGGCTTGTTGCTTAACCCCTTTTTATTCGTGCTCGGCATGGGAATGATCATCGGAAATATCCGTCTCCAAGTAAATCAACATTTGAATAATAAATTGAATGCCTAAAAAAGGCAAGAATGACGGCGGTGAGATTTGAAAAAACGAATTGACCTCCGGTTGGTGGAAGAGGGGCTATGCCCCAGCCGCGAACAAGCCCAGCGGGCGATTATGGCCGGTAAGGTCTGGGCGAATGGAAAACGGATTGAAAAAGCAAGCCAACAGGTGGAAGCTGAGGATCAAGTCAGTATCGCAGAGATTGACGAAAAATATGTCAGCCGTGGCGGTTATAAATTAGAAAAGGCCATCGCCGCTTTTGGACTTAAGATAATAGGGAGAGATTGTCTTGACGCCGGGGCGTCAACCGGCGGATTTACCGACTGTCTCTTGCAAGCGGGAGCGGCCCATATTGACGCCATCGATGTCGGTTACGGCCAGCTGGCCTGGAAACTCCGTCAGGATCCACGGGTTACCGTGTGGGAACGACGGAATATCAGGTACTTTCCCAAAGAGTTACTGGAGAGAGCCCCGAGCTTGATCACGGCGGACCTCTCTTTCATCTCTTTGGAACTGGTATTGGCTAAGTTCAAAGAATTAATCGGGCCCGACGGAGACTTGGTCACCTTAATTAAACCTCAGTTTGAGGCGGGGCGTGAGAAAGTTGGCAAAAAGGGAGTTGTCCGCGACCAAGGTATTCACGTGGAAGTGCTGCAACGATTGGCGGAAAATGCCCCTTCAAAAGGTTGGCATCTGGTTAACTTGACTTTTTCACCGATCCGCGGCCCGGAAGGAAATATTGAATTTTTAGGCCATTGGCGGGAAAATAGTGCTATGATGCCCGAAATAAATAAGGTAGTGAATCAAGCTTGGCATGATTTAAACGGTAATACACAATAACCGTCCCCTTCGCCAGCCGAGGCCGTTAAAAGGATGAAAATATGGTTTTGGTTTCGTGCTCGTGCTCAGTAAAGCGGTGCTCGTAATCGTAATCGGGTTTTCGATTGTTCTTTCGATTACGATTATGTGCACGAGCACGATAATTCGTGTCTCGTCATGATTTATCCTAGATTAATGTGAGGGCAAGACAGGAGGTGCGATATGTTTCCCATAATACAAAGGTTTCAACTCAGGACAAAAATAGTTTTTGGAATGGAAACCCTACGGGAGCTTCCCAATGAAGCCAAAGATTTTGGAAAAAATGTTTTAATTGTAACCGGGAAACATTCGGTAATCGATAATGGAGTGTTACAACGGGTTAATATTTTATTACGCGGTTCGGGCTTTTCCCCAGCCTTCTTTTCGGAAGTGGAACCGGAGCCTTCCCTTGAGACTGTCGCCAAAGGGTTGGCTATGGCCCGTAGCGAGGAAGCGGACTGGGTGATCGGCCTCGGCGGTGGTAGCGCGATGGACGCCGCCAAGGTGATTGCCGGGTTATACAGTTGTGAACATGATGTGAAGTATTACTTTGACGGCGGGCTGATTGAAAAAGATGGCATTCCCCTAGTAACTATTCCCACTACTGCCGGTTCAGGAGCGGAAGTAACTTTTAACGCCGTATTATCCGATCATCAAAGCAGGCTCAAGCAATCAATCCGCGATCCGAAATTAGCCGCTAAAATAGCAATTGTCGATCCGCAGCTTACTTTTAGCGCTCCCGAATCAGTGACGATTTATTCGGGTACCGACGCATTGGTTCAAGGAATTGAGGCTTATATTTCTAAGGGAGCCAATGCCTTGACCGATATTTACGCTTTAGCCGCCATTGAACGGCTTGGTAAAAATCTGCTACAAGTCCATCAGGATAGTCATAATGTCACAGCCAGGATCGAAATGTCAATGGGAAGCCTAATGGCAGGAATCGCTTTGAGTGTAGCTAGGTTAGGGGCTGTCCATGGCCTGGCCCATTCCATAGGGATCCGTACCGGAAAACCCCATGGACAGGTCTGTGCGGTTTTACTCGTACCGGTGATGCGGTTTAACCTGGTAGTCAGTCATGAAAAGTTCGCTAAGATCGCCGGGGTGATCGGGGCTAAATTGCCGGGCGGCGATTCGATTGACACCGGAGCTTTAGCGATTAAAAATATTATGAGCCTCTTTAAGAAACTGGGCATTCCGGCTCATATCAGCGATTTGGGGATTTCAGAAAAGGATTTTCCGGAGATTATTGAGGAAAGCCTCAATTCCGGTTCAATGAAGGCCAATCCTCGCGAGGTGACCGCGGAAGATTTGATGAATATTTTGTGCGAGAGGGTTTGATTTGAGATAGCAATTTTAAGGATGATGAATATAGAAGTTAGAATATAGAATTCAGAAGAGCTATGGTTAGCCTATTTGAAGTCTTTGTGGGGGTTAACTCAAATAAATTTCAATGAAGCTTTGAAATAGTCAAACGATGGTTTTTAGTGCAATGATTCAAGGCAAAAAAGGATTTAATGTTCTGAATTCTGTCTTCGAAATAATCAAACAAAAGGAGACTAGGAAATGGAACTTTGGTACACTGAAAAACAAACTCCCCATATGAATTTTTCCTGTAAAATAACTCAAACTCTCCATACTGAAAAGACGGATTTTCAGGATTTGGCGGTTATTGATACTCTCCAATTCGGAAAGATGCTGGTTTTGGACGGTATGGTTATGACTACCGAGTTGGATGAGTTCGTTTATCATGAAATGATTACTCATGTGGCCTTAAATACACATCCCCATCCGGAAAAGGTACTGGTGGTCGGGGGTGGAGACGGCGGCGCCATCCGGGAAATCATCAAACATCCAACGGTTAAAGAGGCGGTTTTGGGCGAAATTGACCGGCGGGTGGTTGAGGTCAGTCAACAGTACTTACCGAGTATCGCCGGGGCTCTGACGGACCCGCGGGTTACTTTGGATATTAGTGATGGCGTGGAGCATGTCCGCAGTAATAAAGGTAAATATGATGTGATTTTAATCGATTCCACGGAACCCGTAGGCCCGGCAGTGGGACTCTTTAGCCGCGAGTTTTACCAGAACGTCTTCGAGGCATTGACCCCGGACGGAATCATGGTCGCTCAAAGCGAGTCCCCTTTTGTGAACCAGGATGTGATTCAAATGATTCATCGGAATCTCAAGGGCGTCTTCCCCATTAAATATCTTTATTTGGCGAGCATTCCCACTTATCCGTCGGGTTTGTGGAGTTTTACGATTGCCAGTAAAAAATGGGACCCTTTAAAAGTGGAGCAGGGGAAGATTAAAGCGGTTAATACCAAGTATTATACGCCTGAAATCCATTTTGGAGCGTTTAAGCTGCCGAAGTTTGTGGCGGATTTGGTAGGATAAAGGGAAGAGGCGCAAGGCGTGAGCATGAATTTAATAGTAGCAATCAGTCACCTATTTGCAGTAGAGGGGTAGTACATCATTTAGAGATTAACCTGATACTTGATATAAACCATGGATGAGAGGATTGAAGTAAAATGGACCGGCAAATAACCAAACCTTCGATATTGCCCGGATTTATGGAATTGTTACCGGCGGAGCAGATCGCTTTCAATCAAATGATGGATACCATCCGCTCCAACTTTGAACGATACGGGTTCATCCCTTTGGATACTCCGCTGCTTGAAAAAGCGGAGGTCTTATTGGCTAAAGGAGGCGGGGAAACCGAGAAACAAGTCTACCGATTTACCAAGGGCGATAATGATCTAGCCCTCCGGTTTGACCTAACGGTTCCCCTCGCCCGTTATGTGGCCCAGCATTTTCCGGACCTTTCATTTCCATTCCGGCGCTACCATATCGGAAAGGTCTATCGGGGTGAACGAAATCAGAAGGGGCGATTTCGTGAATTTTACCAATGTGACATCGATATTATCGGTTTGAATAAACTCAGCTTGATTAATGACGCTGAAATACCCAGCATTATCTATTCCACCTTTAAAGGTCTGGGTTTTGATTCCTTCACCATTAGATTGAATAACCGGAAACTTTTGAACGGCTTCTTTGATTCCCTCGGTATTCAAGACAAGAGCGGTGTACTGCGGGCCATTGACAAGTTGGATAAGATCGGCCTCGATGCCGTAATGGCCGAATTGAGAGAGCTGGGAGCCACCGGACGGACCGGGGAGGCAGTTGCCGAATTCATTAACATTAAAGGCTCAAACGATCAAATATTAGCTTCCTTACAACAACTGGGGATCGACAACCCCCAATTTAATGAAGGTTTGGAAGAACTATCCCGGGTAGTTCATTACATAAAATGTTTTGACGTTCCCGAGGCCAATATAGCTATCGATCTTACCATCGCTAGAGGCTTGGATTATTATACCGGGACAGTCTATGAGACTATCCTCAACGATCATCCCGGAATCGGTAGTGTCTGTTCAGGCGGACGTTATGAAAATTTGGCGGGATTTTATACCAAGCAACAGCTTCCGGGAGTCGGAATTTCCATCGGCTTGACCCGGTTATTCTATCAAATTCAAGAAGCGAAGCTAATCCAATTGAATCAAGCTGCCACCTTAACGGAAGTCCTGATTATTCCGATGAATATTCAAATTGAGGCAGCGATCGGAGTGGCTAACCAGCTTCGTGAAGCGGGGATCATCGCTGAATTGTACTTGGAAGAAACCAAATTGGATAAAAAAATAACCTACGCCAATAAATTAGGAATTCCTTACGTGGTCT
>JBLNDC010000493.1:0-3574 GCA_050261255.1 Bacteroidota bacterium | reverse complement strand
TAATTTAATTCTTTATTTTCCATTATTTCATCCTTTATTGGTTTAGTGATCAGTCAATTAAGATAGTGCAGGCTAAAAACTGACAGCTATGATTTATAATTTAGGCAGGTGAAAAATTGTTGCAATATGTGGGAATTGCATAATTACCTTAACAAACCTTTTGGCCACAACATATAATTATTAGCCCAGATGTATCTATCAATATATTGCAAGCTAAAGCTCAGATCAAAAATTAGGCAATTCCTTAATATATATAGTTGTCGGTATCTTTGCGAAATTTTTTAGGGATCGACAATAAAAATACGCAGGCAATATTTTACAAATATGAATCCGGTCAAAATTTCGGAATTGCCAAAAACATATAGGGGCTGTCCCAAAAGCAATTTTGAGACAGCCCCTTTGTAATTTAAAAATTAAAAAACCGGCAATAAATTTAGCTAGTTGCCAATTTGACCATGTTGTGGGCTATACTTAATAACCCCCATTCAGTTTTAACTTTATCAATCCCACGAAGCATAAATCTTCGAAATGACCAATTATGTTTAATCATACCAAAGGCTGTTTCTACTTCAACGGCCCTTTGTGAGCGAAGCTTTTTTCCTTTATCTGATAAAAGATTTTGAATCGCCTTTTCCTTAAGCTTATTCAGCCTAAAGCCAACTTCCATTCGGCGATTTCCATTACTTCGAGTACATTTTGTTTTTAATGGACAATTAGAACAATCTTCACATTCATAAACTCTTCTTTGAGATATATAACCTAAATTTGATTTTCTTTGCCTGGTAAATATAAATTTCAAATGCTTACCGTTACAACAAATGAATTCATCCGCTTTCTCATCATACTTCCAGTTCTTTGGATTTAACGGATTTTTCTTAAACTTTCGCTTTTGTTCCCGGTAAAATTCATTGTACTTTACATAGGCCTCAATTTGTTTGGATTCTATGTATTCATAATTCTCTTCACTACCGTAACCTGCATCAGCAATAATATTTTTGGGTTTTCTACCGGTCATTTTTTGAAAATGTTCTAAATGTGGGATAAGACATCCTGTATCAGTGCGATTTTGATGAATGCTAAAACCAACAATAAATTGATTTTCTGTACCAATTTGTACATTGTAGCCAGGCTTTAATTGTCCATTTTTCATATGATCTTCTTTCATTCGCATGAATGTTGCATCAGCGTCCGTCTTTGAATAGCTGTTTCGCCCAGCTAGTTTCCATTCTTGTTCTCGATATTTTTTTAATCTGGGGAGATAGTCGTTTTCAATCTTTTTGAGGCCTTTTGCTTCTTTTTTCGCTCCGGTCTTTTTGGCAAGCCTTTCATTTAATTCGCGGATCTTTTTTTCAATCTTTTCTTCGTCTATTGGTCCCAAACCAAGTTCTTCAAGGTCGTTATCGCCATAACGTTCGTTTTCTTCTTGGTTTGCTTTTTCAATTCGCTCCATTAGTTCTAAAATCTGTGCTTGGACTTTTTCTTTGTAATTCTTGGTTGACTTGGCCCAAACCCAGCTATACTTGTTTGCATTTGCCTCAATTTTGGTCCCATCTAGAAAGTAGTTCTCTAATTGAACATATCCATCTTCTATTAGCAACTCTAATACTGATTTAAATACTTCGTCGATAACTGCTTTCATTCGTGATGACCGGAATCTATTGATGGTTCGAAAATCTGGGGTGTTATTCCCGGAAATCCACATGAAGTGAATATTTTCTCGCAGGGCTTTTGCTATTTGCCTTGATGAGTACAACTTTTGTGTGTAGGCGTAGGTTAGCACTTTTAGCATCATTTTGGGATGATAGCTACTTGTTCCTCCACCTTTGTATTGGTCTAGTAATGAACCAATATTCATCCTTTCGATACTATTATTGACCACTCGAACAAGATGTTTCTCCGGTATCAAGGCTTCGATATCAGTCGGCAATTGTAATTGTTCCATACAGTATAATTTAAATGTTACTTTTCCATGGTTTTTTTTCATACCTTTATTTTACCAAAAAAATTGGGCTGTTACCATTTTTACTTTTGGGACAGCCCCTAATATTGGTATAGGCTTTTTACTGATGGTTATTCCGGTTTTACTTTACAAAGGATGGCAGCCAAAGAACAACCGCCGGCAAATAGGAGATAATCATGAGCACGATAAAAAACAAAACATACATCGGCACCAATTCTTTAACTAATACATCCAACTTCACCTTGGAGATGGATGTGGTAACATATAAAACTGTGCCAACGGGCGGAGTGATCAGACCGACACATAGATTAGTCACAATAATGACTCCTAAATGAACCGGATCAATACCGTACATCCGGCCGACAGGCATCAAGATGGGGGTTAGCAGAAACAAAGCTGGAGTCAGATCAATGACTGTACCGACAAAGAATAGCATCACATTGAGGATAAAGAGAAATACCCATTTATTTTGAGTGATTCCCATGAAGATGTCGGTTAAGATTTGGGGCAATTGCATTACAGCCAAAAACCAGGTCAAAGCCATGGCAGTGGCGCAAACCAGCATAACGATTCCGGTGCTTAAGGCAGCCCCTTTCAAAATGTCTACATAGTCCCGGATTTTTACTTTGTATACGACAAAAGAGATCACCACGGCGTAGATTACGGCGATGGCGCCGGCTTCAGTTGCCGTAAAAATTCCTCCCAAAACTCCTCCCATAATAATCAGGGGTAAAATAAGAGCCCAGACTGCTTTTTTGAATACGCGAATGAATTCCTGAAAACTAATGGCCTCGCTTACCGGGTAATTCCGCTTCCTGGAAATATATAAAGAATAGATCAACAAAAAAACGGTAATGATCAGACCGGGAACAGCGCCGCCCAGAAACAGCTTGGCGACTGAAACCTGGGCCAGCGAGCCAAGGATAATCATTGGTATACTGGGCGGGATAATCGGGCCGATAATGGCGGTGGCTGCCGTAAGAGCCGAAGTAAAAGGCTTGTCATAACCGCTCTTTTCCATGGTCTCCATTTCCAGCGCTCCCAATGCGGCTACATCCGCCACCGCCGAACCGCTGATTCCGGCAAAGAACATACTCCCGATGACGTTAACAGCGGCTAGGCCGCCTCTGATCCTGCCTACTAGAGCGCAACAGAACTTATTAATATCATCCACCAGTCCGGCTTTGTTCATTATTTCTCCGGCCAGCATAAAGAAGGGGATAGCCAGTAAGGTAAAGATATCAACTCCGGAAACTAAACGTCTGGCTAGAGACATCGCATCGGGGATACCGATAGCGAACATGACAATGAGCGCGGTCAAGCCGATGGCAAAGCCGATGGGTATCCCTAATACGGTGAATCCAAATAACGGACCTAAGAATGTCAATATTGCTTTCATTTCAGATCGCCGTCCTCTCTATCCGGGTTCGGAGTAATCGTGCCTGTTTTGATTAAGTTGGTTATCTTCCGGATGGTTTCAATGATCATAAAAAAAGCGGCGAAGGGGACAGCTGCGTATTTCCATGATACGGACATATCTAAAATCGGCGTTTTTTGGTTGGCAATCCGGATTGAATAGTCCCAACCTCCTTTAAAAGCATACAATAGAAAGAT
>JBLNDC010000492.1:0-9635 GCA_050261255.1 Bacteroidota bacterium | reverse complement strand
TTTCCTGCAATTTCAACTCATGTTCCAAATCATCGCGGAGAAAGTCCCGCATCGTATAGCGGCCTTCCACTTCATGCTTGATATAGGACAACTCGTGTTGGGTAACGGGATGGGCGGTGGGAACCCCTCCCAGCCGGGCAACCCGCTCTCCTACTCGATCGATATGTTCCTGGGTTTTTTTAATATGTTCATTCAAGAGTTCATGAAGGCTTAAAAAGGCCTCCGCGCCTTCGGACATCCAGTGGTGTTTATTGTATTGATGCAGGGCCACGGTTAAGGCGCATTGATGGTCATCCAGATGTAGAGCCATTTCCGCCCGAACTTCATAAGGTAAACCGATACCGGCTCCGGTTTGTTTGACAGTCCGCGGTTGTTGGCGGCCAATTAAATCATGATCTGTGGAATGGCCGGGCATCGCCGGATTAAAACCTGATTTATCAAGGTTAAATTTGCCCTCAAAGTTACTCAGGTTTTTGGATAGTAAGTTTAAGTCCTTTTCGGGTTGGGGCGGTTGTACGGTATTTTCCATCTTTAACACTCCTCTAAAATGTTTGGATCATTTTACCCGCTTCTTGGAGTTTTATGTGTTTTTTAAGTATTGATCGGAAAACACGACCTAAGGTTGGTTACTCCGGTTAGCCCAACCGAATGTATCGAAAGCTAGGTGGTTATGGAGTTTAGATTAAGTTTCATTAGTTGAAAATCCCTCTTTAACATTTATTAACTTTAAACATAAGATGGTTCGAAAGGATGATCGCATATGGATTTCACTCAAACCTTAAATCAAGTAGGTTTCCAATCTTGTCCGGAAACCGTATCTCATAGTAATATTAACCCCTATAAAGAGACAAAAAATCTGGAGTATCCCAGACCCTCTGAAGTTACTTGTCAAACCCATGTTCACGAGTTTCAGGGAAGCACCAAGCTGGCGGAAAGAGGGGAGGACCGCCATAACCACCGTTTTGCCGGGGTCAGCGGCCAAGCAATACCTTATGGTAACAGTCATATCCATTGTGTATTTGCCAATACCGATTTTTTCAAAGAACATCTGCATGGGATTAACGTAGTTTCAGGACCCGCCATTGAAGTGGGAGGCGGAAAACATGTTCATTTCGTAAAACATATTACAACCTTTGATGATGGACATTTTCATGAGTTCCAATTTGCATTTCTAATCGAGGATCCCTCATCCTAATGCTCCCGAGTACCAGGTTCAATAATTTTTTCCACCATTTCGCAGGAAACCGCTATTTAGAAAATGCTTATTACCGTGCTCGTGCTCGTAATCGTAATCGGAAAACGATTGAGTAAAGGTTATGACAACAAAAAGGATTACGGTTACGAGCACCGCTTCGCTGAGCACGAGCACGTTTAAAGATTTATTTTCATCTTTTCATGTGTCCCGGCGGGCCGGGGTGGGCGACTACTAAGAGACTTGCTTGGCATACTGATCCTCTTTGAATTGTTTGACCGGAGAAGGCTTTTTGGTAATTCCCGCATCCTCAACCAACCCTTGCTTGCAAGGGTTTTTATTCCAGCCTTAACATTTGACTAACGAATCCTTATCGCAATTGACATTACCGGCTTGCTATGGTAAATTAAAGTAAAAATTGGCGGAAAAGGGATTATGATGCGAATCTTACGAACCGATAGTCAACCCGAAGCAGTACGCCGCTTTCTAAATAGGCGGCCGGCTGCTACTGAACGAAACCAGGAGATTACCGCTGGAGTGGCGGCAATCCTTTCTGAAGTAAAAGCCCATGGCGACCAGGCATTGTTGGACTTTACGGCCAAGTTCGACCGGGTCCGGCTCCAACCGGAAGAAATCCGGGTTTCCTTTCAGGAGTTAGAGGAGGCCCGCCAGGCAACGCCGGATGACTTTATCGAAGCGATCCGTCAAGCGAAAGCTAATATCCTCGCTTTTCACCAAAAGCAACTTCCCAAAGACTGGCTGGACTTGAAAGATGACGGGATCGTCCTGGGGCAACGCTATACCCCGGTAGACTCCGCCGGCCTTTATGTGCCGGGGGGCGTGGCCGGTAGCACTCCGCTGGTCTCATCCTTATTAATGAACGTGCTCCCGGCGGTAGTCGCCGGGGTCAAACGGATTATCGTCTGCACCCCGCCCAATGCTTCCGGCGGAATTAACCCATATCTGTTAGCTGCGGCTTTGGAATGTAATATTACTGAAATCTATAAAGTAGGCGGCGCTCAAGCGGTCGCCGCCATGGCCTTTGGAACTGAAACCATCGCCCCGGTGGAAGTGATCACCGGCCCGGGGAATCAATACGTCACCGAAGCCAAACGCCAGGTCTTCGGCTATGTGGGACTGGATATGCTGGCCGGGCCGAGTGAGATTTTAATTATCGCTACCGAAAATAACAATCCCACTTATCTCGCGGCGGATCTGCTCTCCCAGGCCGAACACGGTCCGGCCGGCGAAGCAGGGGCGTTTCTGCTGACCCCCTCTCCGATGCTGGCTCAGGCGGTGGCTGAAGAAGTGGAAAGGCAGCTGGAACAGTTGTCCCGTAATGCGATTGCTGCCGCTTCTTTGGAAAAAAGCGGGGCGATTATCGTCACCCGCGACTTGGAAGAGGCTTTTGAATTGGCGAACTACACCGCTCCGGAGCATTTAGAGTTATTGGTAAGCGACCCTTGGAATCATTTGCACCGGATTAGACACGCCGGTGCGGTTTTTATCGGGCCATACTCCACCGAGCCCATCGGGGACTATATCGCCGGAACCAATCATGTGCTTCCGACCAACGCCACCTCCAGGTTTTCCTCAGGGCTGAGCGTGGATCATTTTATCAAACGGACCAGTATCATCGCTTATAACAAGCCCGGAATCCTAAAATACGGCCCGGCCGCGATCAAAATCGCCACTGTCGAAGGCCTGGATGCCCACGCTAACGCGATCAAAGTCAGGCTGGAGAAATAGAGCTATTCAAAAAAGACGCGGAACCTTTATAAATGGAACCGCGAATGGACGCTAATAAACGCTAATAAGGAAAACCAATAGAATGAATTAATTAGCGTTAATTCGCGTGAATTAGCGGTTAAAAATCGGTTTTATACTTGATCTAACACACCAAAGGACAGACATAACGGAACCGCGAATGGACGCTAATAAACGCGAATAGAATTTGTTTTACAAATGAATTAATTAGCGTTAATTCGCGTGAATGAGCGGTTAAAAATTGGTTTTATACTTGATCTAACACACCAAAGCGCAGACATAATGGAACCGCGAATGGACGCTAATAAACGCGAATAGGATTGTGTTACAAATGAATTAATTAGCGTTAATTCGCGTGAATTAGCGGTTAAAAATTGGTTTTATACTTGATCTAACACACCAAAGGACAGACATAACGGAACCGCGAATGGACGCTAATAAACGCGAATAAGGAAAATCCAATAGATTGAATGAATTAATTAGCGTTAATTCGTGTGAATTAGCGGTTAAAAATCGGTTTTATACTTGATCTAACACACCAAAGGACAGACATAACGGAACCGCGAATGGACGCTAATGAACACGAATAAGGAAAACCCAATAGGTTGAATGAATTAATTAGCGTTAATTCGCGTGAATTAGCGGTTAATAATTGGTTTTGGATAATCATTGCGATATTGAATACGGGGTGGTTTTAATGCGGACCGCTGTAATCGAACGGAGCACCAAAGAGACTAAGATTAAATTGGAATTATCCCTCGACGGTTCGGGGATTTATGAGATCCAAACCGGAGTCGGGTTTTTCGATCATATGCTGACCCACATCGCCAAACACGGGTTTTTGGACCTGAAGGTTTCGGCCCAGGGCGATTTGGAAGTGGACGCCCATCATACAGTGGAAGATGTGGGGATCGTCTTCGGTCAAGCTTTAAAGAAGGCTTTCGGCGATAAAAAAGGAATCAGCCGCTATGGCCATGCGATTATCCCGATGGATGAGGCTTTGGCGTTAGTAGCTTTGGATTTAAGCGGGCGGCCTTTTTTACAATTCGAAGCCCAATTGGGCAAAGGGCATTTAGGCGGTTTTGATCTGGAGTTAGTTAAGGAATTCTTTCAAGCAGTAGCGGTTCAAGCGGGAATGAACCTTCATATTCGGCTCTTGAACGGCGATAATTTACACCATTGCACTGAAGCGATCTTTAAGGCTTTCGGTAGGGCTTTGGCAGCTGCAGTGCAAATAGACGAAAGGATCAAGGGAGTCCCGTCGACCAAGGGAATCCTGGAATAGAAAATGATTGCGATTATCGATTATGGAGTGGGGAACTTACGCAGCGTCGAAAAGGCCTTTGCTTATTTGGGCTACCCGGCGCTGGTCACCTCGGATCCCGCGATTGTCCGGGAAGCCGAAAAAGTAGTCCTCCCGGGAGTAGGGGCTTTCGGAAAATCGATGGAGAGCTTAAAGCGGGCCGGCATGATCCCGGTAGTCAAGGAAGTAGCCGCCTCAGGCAGGCCGTTTCTCGGGATCTGCCTCGGGCTGCAAATGCTCTTTGAAGAAAGCGCCGAAGTTTTCGGGGAAGAAACCGCCAAGACGGAGGGCTTGGGCATTTTACCCGGGCAAGTGCTCCGGCTAGGTTCCGGGCGGTTGAAGGTCCCCCAGATTGGCTGGAACCAAATAAGGCTTACCAAAAAAGAAAACCCTCTTTTCCACGGGGTCGATAACGGGAGCTTTGTCTATTTTGTCCATTCTTATTATGTCAGCCCTACTGACGCCGGATTGACCGCTTGCACCACTCATTACGAGATCGAATATTGCTCCGGGATCAGTAAAGGGAATATCCACGCCTTTCAGTTTCATCCCGAAAAAAGCAGCCGGGTGGGGCTGAAAATCTTAAAGAATTTCGCCGAACTAAAATAGAAATTAGAATTTATCACCACGAAGAGCACGAAGACGGGGGAAGGAAGGGTTTTCGATTTATTAAAAAACTGACTATACCGTTTAATCAAGATCGTAAACCGCCTCACTCCCGCACAGCTTTAGCGGCAGTAGCGTTCCCCGTCCGTCCCCCTCTCCTCTGAAGGACAGGGGGTAGGGGGTGAGGCGATTTTCCGAAAGGAGTTTCAACCGATGCTTGCCAAAAGGATTATTCCTTGCTTGGATGTTAAGAATGGCCGGGTGGTTAAGGGGACCGAATTTCTACAGCTCCGGGACGCCGGCGACCCGGTGGAACTGGCTGCCTTTTACGACCGGGAGGGCGCTGATGAATTAGTTTTTCTCGATATTACCGCTTCTCATGAACGCCGGAAAACAGTAGTGGAAATGGTAAGCCGGGTGGCGGAACAGGTTTTTATTCCCTATACGGTCGGCGGCGGGATTACCAGCACCGAGGATATGCGTGGAATTTTACTGGCCGGAGCGGATAAGATCTCCATCAATACGGCTGCAGTTCAGAACCCCGAATTGATCTCAGCGGGTGCTGAATTATTCGGGTCCCAGTGCATTGTAGTGGCGATTGATGCTCGGCGCCGGGTGGGAAATGACCCTTCTCGAGGTTGGGAAGTATATATTAATGGCGGACGAACGCCTACCGGAATCGATGTCCAAGATTGGGCTGAGCAAGCCGAAAAACTTGGAGCGGGCGAAATCTTACTCACCAGTATGGACCGGGACGGAACCAAGGACGGTTATGATAACGAGCTCAACCGAGCTGTGGCCGGGATAGTAAATATTCCGTTGATTGCCTCGGGTGGGGTCGGCAATTTGGAACATCTGGCGGACGGTATCGAGCTTGGTAAAGCCGATGCGGTCTTGGCCGCTTCGATCTTTCATTACCGCGAATACAGTATCCGGCAAGCCAAGGAATTTCTAGCGTCCCGAGGGATACCGGTACGGATTGAAAAAGATTAGAGGACCTCAACTTTTCGTGTTCCGGGTTCCGGGTTCAAGGTTCAGTGTTTTGGCTTGGGGGATACGGTGTTGCCACGGATTGATGCGGGAGGATGTTTTCACGTAACGCGGAACAATAAAAAAAGCCTTTACAGGCTCTTTTTTTATGTTCATTTATTTCGACATGGCGTTCAGTTTTTTGGTTAACCGGGATTTACGACGGGCGGCTTGGTTCTTGTGAATGATCCCTTTACCGGCGGCTTCGTCAATGCTTTTAATGGCTTTAATCAAATCCGATTTAGCTTCCGCTTTTCCGGCAGTAATGGAGGAGAGGGCATTTTTAAGAAAAGTTTTTAACTTCGAACGTTTGGTAATATTGGCCGAGTGCTGCCGTTCGGCAATCTTAACCCGTTTCTCAGCTGACTTAATATTCGGCAAATCTTTCACCTCCTTATACTGCAGGCAATAATAACAAAAAATATTTTAACATGCTTTGGATAGATTTGCAACCTTAAACTATTAAATCAAAATAAGAATCTTTAAGGCTGCGGAATAGGGGAGACTGGAGTCGGAAGCCGGAAGTGGCGGCAGTATTCAAGGTGTCTCTTACAGACAAAAGGCGTAGACTATAATATTCTTCATTCTTTCATTTACCTCAGTTAGCTGGGTGGGAGGCCTTGGATAACAAGTTGCGATAAAAAATAGTTATTTTGGACAAAATATGGTTATCTGCAATAAAGCTTTTAGCGGAACTAATCCTTAATAGGCGGTTGGGAAATTGCTTTTTTTAATTAGGTTTACTTACATTGCCTTGTTGTTAATCTTCGTTCAATTGTTAATCCCGGCCTTTCGCCCGGGGGGGCGGTTTTTCATCCTCCTGATCGCTTTGACGACCTCCTTTTGCGCTCAGATCATCAGGAAGGCTACTGCCGGAAAGGCACCGAAAGTCCGGCAGATTCCCCTGGCCGGCTTTAGTGTGATCATCATTCTCTTGCTTAGCGGGTATTATTTTTCTGGAGTGAAGCCCACATTCTTGGGAATACTAGCCACATACTTGGGTTCGGTTTTATTGGAACTGTTGCTGCCAAATGAATGGTACGAATTGATTTACCGGAAATATCAAAAGCAAAAGTGAGGGTATTCAAAGATGTGGAATTTAGAAAGCAGGAGCAGGAGCCAGAAGTGACAGCATTACTTTGTTTACATTTCAACTGTCGTGCTCGTGCTCGTGCGCGCAATCGTAATCGAAAAACAATTAATAAGAAGTTGTGATATTGAAAAGACGATTACGAGGACGAGCACCGCTTCGCTGAGCACGACTTAAGCTGGAATTAATAATCGGGGAGGAATAAGTTTGATGGACACTCAAGATTTAATGCTATTGGGAGAGATCCATACCGACCTAGCACTAGAAGCTAGGGAAATGTTTATGCAACGGGGACAAGGACAGGAACCGCCGGGGGTCGGGACTGAAACGGAAAAACAAGGGGATACGGTGATTACCAGGGTTCACATTCAAACCGAAGCAGCCGGAAAGGCAATGAATAAAGTTCCCGGTTATTATGTGACTTTGGAAGCCCCCGGATTAAGGACTACCGACCGGGACCGCCACGAAGAGATCGCTTTTCTAACCGCCAAAGAAATCGAGGGTTTTATCGGCCGGATCGGAGTTAAGGAAGAAGACACCTGTCTGATAATTGGTTTAGGCAACTGGGATGCAACCCCGGACGCACTCGGGCCGAAAGTAGTCGAACATATTTTAGTAACGCGGCACTTGAAATCGATGACTCCTCCCGAGAAAAAGGGAGGGCTACGGCCAGTCTGCGCCTTGGCCCCTGGGGTGCTGGGGAGTACCGGTATGGAGACTGGAGAGATCGTAATGGGGGTGGCCCAGCGGATCCAACCCAAGTTCATTGTGGTAATCGATGCTTTGGCCTCCCGGACTACCGGCCGGATGGGAGGCGCGATTCAAATCGCGGATACCGGCATTCATCCCGGTTCCGGTTTGGGCAACAAACGGATCGGGATTACGCCCCAGACTATGGGAGTACCGGTGATTGCCATCGGAGTGCCTACTGTGGTGGAGGCCGCTACCATTGTGCATGACGCTTTAGAGGAACTCTTTAAGAACCATCCGGGGATGATCAATCTGAGGGCGATCAATGAGAAAGATTTGATTCGAAGAGTGTTATCGCCTTATATGGGCAGCTTGATAGTTACTCCGAAAGAGATTGACGTGATGATCGATGGCTTGGCCAGAGTGGTCTCGGGAGCGTTGAATATCGCCTTGCACCCGGCGGTCAGCCCGGAAGAGGTTTTTAGATATTTGAGTTAAATTAAGATCGTTCCGAGTTCATTGCTCCGTGTTTCGGGCGTAAATTTCATTTGGGGAAGGGAATTCAAAAAGATGTTCTAAACGAAAATATTAATTAATAGCATTTGCCGGGGGATGATCGGTAAATGCCGTTCCAAATTGGTGACTGGAAAAAAGTTTATTTATTCTTTGGGATTATCTGTTTTAGCCTGGGTTTACTCGGATTTTTCTTAGATAACCGGTTAAGCCTTACACGGATAGCCCAATTAGCCTTGACGAATGTATCCCGTGAATTAGCGGATCTGGGGTTGATTCCTTCCGGAGAAAGCCGGGAGGTAATGGTTTTCAATCCCCGTTTGCGATCGATTGTTTTGGTTTGCCCTGAGAGTAGCGGGAAGAGCTTGTACGTCGCCATTAAGGAACGGATTATAAACCGGATGGGAGCGCAAACTCAAATAATTAGCTATCCGGATTCGGAACGGGAATGGTTTAAATCGCCTCAATCCGGATGGCTCCTTAATAACGAACGGTTGTTGATTGGGTTGGACCTTGGCGCCGGACGGGAAGGCTTAACGGGGCCGAGTATTTTATTTTCACTATCAAAGTCAATGACGGCTGAGTTTATCAACCGGTTACTCAACCATCGACCGGAGCTCCCTTTGTTTAAATTAGAACTGATTGCGAAAGGCCAAACTTTCTTATATAAATTCAGCTTCGGGGAGTCCGACAGTTCTTCAGGAAATTTGCTGAAGGTAATCGATATTTTACTGGATCTATGGGAAACAGGAGGACGTAATCTCCGGCGGGGGAATTACCGTGAAACATTTTGGTAAATTTTTGTTAATTTTAATTTGGACAATTTTAGTTTTAAGTTCCGGATATTATCTGGTCTATAACAACTTGGGTTCGATTTTAACCGCTAACCACACCGGTTTCAGTTGCCAACTTATTCCGGATGGAGTCCGGCTTCGGTCGGGGGATTCGGTTACGGTAGTCAAATTTAAATTTCCGTTACAATTGCGGGTGAGAGATGATCAGTGGCTGGTCCAAACCAGCCGGGGGACCGTCTCTTTTTCATTTGCGCCGAGGCTTCGAGTCCAATGGAAAAATTGGGACCAGGGGAGGAGTTCGAAAAAGAATGGTGAATAAACATTCCGGTAAAGGTTATCGAAAACGATTACAAGAACGAGCGACGTTTCACTGAGGCCTAAGAAATTGAGACCGTTATGATGGCGCGGGACCGGAAAGGGAGGCTTTTATGGCCGAAAATGTCATGGAAAGAGCTGCAAAAGCAGCCGGTATGATTTCAATGCTGTTTCTAGTAAGTCGTATTTTGGGTTTTGTCAGGGAAAACCTATCGGGTCGTCTCTTCAATCGGTTTGAAACCGATTCTTTTATCGCCGCTTTTATTATCCCCGATACCATGTATTACCTGTTGGTAGGCGGAGCACTATCGGCCGCGTTTATACCGATTTTCACCG
>JBLNDC010000491.1:0-11973 GCA_050261255.1 Bacteroidota bacterium | reverse complement strand
CAATGAACGGTCGCCAGTTATCATTAAAAGCTACGAAGCATGGTGGTCGTCCCTTTCAGGGACAGAGGGTCGTCTTCAAGTCCAATGTTCCAGCATTACCTTTTACGCATAACCCGTGTTTAACGCGAAACAAAGTTTTTATGCTTAACCCGCCCCCGCTTTGCTGAAAGCGCGCTTTTCGGGTCCTGGTCACCGACGCCTACCAACGCCTACCAACGCCTACCAACGCCTACCAACGCCGCTAGCCATCACCGGCGCAAAAACCCTGCTGATTATAACGCTTCGGAACAATAACTTTCGGCAAATTTACAGTGATTATTTTGCTCAAAAAAGAAATGAAAATGAAACATAACGTTCAAATCATTTGGATGCTTTCAATAAATTTGGTATAATTAAATGATGGTAATATTTCGATGTTGACGGTTAAAGGAGATTACCGATGTTTGGTGCGCAAAGGCTGCAATTAATCAGGGAGATGGTTTTGGAACAGGAAATGGTCGATGTCTCTACATTGAGTGAGAAACTAAGCGTCTCCGAGGTAACGATTCGTAGAGATTTAGATAAATTGGAAAAAGAGGGTTTTATCACCAAAACTTATGGTGGAGCTGTTTTAAACAAGGATTTTAAGTCGGAACGAAATCCGATGATTCAAAATATCGTCGATTCCGGCGCGGAGATCAATTTGATTTGCAAAATCGCGCTGCAAATGATCGAAGGCGATGAAACGATATTTTTGAGCGGCGGGCCGGTCGGAAGGCAGATCGCCGGCTGTCTCGACGATCAAAAGAAGCTGATGGTGGTAACTAACGATGTATTTATAGCGGCCCGGCTTTTCGATAATCCCAAGGTAAAAGTAGTCGTAACCGGAGGCGAGGTGATTACTTCTTCCGGAATAATGGTCGGTCCATGCGCCTTAAGAATGTTGCAAGAGATATACGTTAACAAAGCCTTCATCGAAGTCAAGGGTGTTGATCTCAAATTCGGCTATTCCATGGAAAGTTATGACGAAATTGAAATCGTGAGGCAAATCATGAATATTTCCCGGGAAGTGATTGCCCTGGCCGATTACAGCAAATTTGACACGGTCAGTTTCACCAAACTCGGCGACTTGGGTTTATTTACGAAAGTAGTCAGCAACAAAGAGATCCCGGAAGAATACAAGAAATATTATTACGACAATTATATCAAATTATATACCACCTATGAAGTAAACTAACGCGAAGAGGGACAACAATGTCGGAATTTGTGCTGGAAATGAAAAGGATCCGGAAACAATTCGATGGCAATTTTGTGCTCAACGGGGCCGATTTTGACTTGTATCCTGGGGAAGTTCATGCGTTGGTCGGGGAGAACGGAGCGGGCAAATCAACCCTGATGAATATTTTAGCCGGTATTTATCCAAAAGACGGCGGAGAGATCCTTTTAGAAGGAAAACCGGTGGAAATCGAGAATGCCCGGTTTGCCCAAAAACTGGGCATCGGTTCGATTTTTCAAAATTATAGCCTGTTTTATGATATGAACGTCGCCCAAAATATTTTTCTTAATCAAGAGCCTACTTTGAAATTTGGCTTTTTGAAGCTTATCAATTGGAAGCTGATTTACAAGCGGACCAAAGAAATCCTGGATTATCTCAATATTCATATTGACCCCAAAATGCCGGTCGGGGTCCTTAGCGCAGGCACGCAAAAATTTATTGAGATCGCGCGCACATTTGTGAATCGGTCGCGAATTATTATCATGGATGAACCCACTGCGGCCCTTACCGAGCAGGAAATCGATTTTCTGTTTGGAATGATCCATAACTTAACATCGGTTGGCGTTTCGATTATTTATATATCCCATCGTCTGGACGAATTAAGATTTATCGCGGATCGAATCACCGTCATGAGAGATGGTAAAACCGTCGCCACAATCAATAAGGGGGAATATGACTCCAACAGGTTGGTAAAGATGATTGTCGGCGATGAAATTAAGGATCGCTACCCCAAATTGAAAGTGGCGCTCGGAAAAGAAGTTCTGATTGTGAAGGATTTAAGTAACGGAAAATTGTTGCAGAATATTTCTTTCACCTTGAGAAAGGGGGAGATCTTGGGCATAGCGGGATTGAAGGGCTCGGGGAAAACGCTGCTGGCTAAAACGCTCTTTGGGGCTGAGCCGATATTGACAGGGAACATTTATATCAAAGGAAAAAAAATCAAACTCAAAAATACCCACGATGCCGCCGCCAATGGCTTATGTTATATACCTCATAACAGAATGGCCGAAGGCCTGGCTTTTGAAGCCAGTGTCGCCGACAATATCGTGATTACCAATCTTGAAGGGATTGTTAAACACAAATGCCTGAGTTCGAAATTGAAACGTTTGGAATCAGGGAAATATATTAAAATGGTCGGCATTAAGCTGAATACGGCGGAAGAAAAAATAAAAAACTTAAGCGGCGGGAATCAAAAAAAGACTATTTTGGCCAAATGGCTGTATAAGAACGCCAGAATACTCATTTTAAACGAACCGACCAGCGGTATCGATATCTCATCCAAGGTGGATGTGTATAATATTTTAAATGAATTGGTCATGTCGGGCGCATCCTTGATCATGGTTTCCTCAGAAATCCAAGAGCTCTTAGGAATGTGTGACCGGATTTTAGTGATGTATCATGGAAAAATCGTCAAAGAACTGCAGCGTTGCGAAGCCACTCAAGCGCAGATTCTATATTATGCTTCTGGTTGCCCGTAATTGGAATCGTACTTGAATGTCTGAATACGGCGTGCAGTGAATAAAGTTGATTAAAAATGATCATAATCTAGTCCATTGTTAAGCTTAAGTAAAAAATTCTTCTTTACAAAGGAGGATTTTTTTATTTTGTAGAGAAAAATAATCAATAATAATCAAAAATATTCTACATTATTCATTCGTTCGATACTCGATAGAGAGGTGTAATAGAGAATGAGCTCCGATATATTTCTAAAAATCGACCATGTGAGTAAGACCTTTCCAGGAGTAAAAGCACTGGATGAAATCCAATTGGAGATCAAAAAAGGAGAGGTCCATGCGTTGATTGGCGAAAACGGCGCCGGAAAATCCACGCTGATTAAAATCCTGTCCGGCGTTTATCAACCCGATGAAGGGGCGACCATAACAATTGACGGCCAGGTGGTTTCCCATCTGAGCCCAATTTTAGCTTTAAGAAAAGGTATAACAGTTATTTATCAGGATTTCTCACTTTTTCCAAATTTGACTGTAGCCGAAAATATTGCCATTGGTTTAGCGGTTGGGGAAGGAAACAGCTTTTTAAACTGGAAGAAAATGCATGAAACCGCGCGTAAAGCATTGAAACAGTTAGGCGTGGAACTTGATTTAAATGCCCAATTGGGAACTTTATCGGTGGCTAAACAACAATTAGTGGCAATTGCCCGGGCGTTGGTCCACAAAACCAAAACCATTATTATGGATGAACCGACAGCGTCGCTTTCCAGCACCGAGGTCCAGAGTCTGCTGGCAATTATCAAAAATATCAAGGAAAGCGGCATTTCCATTGTGTTTGTCAGTCATAAATTGGAGGAGTTGTTTGCCATTGCGGAACGTTTTACGGTCTTAAGAGACGGTAAATACATCGGTACCTATCTCCGGGAAGAAATGGATCATGAAAAATTAATTTCATTGATGGTGGGCCGAAAATTAAACGTCAGCCGTTATGCGGAAAACAAGATTGGTCCCCCGTTAATGGAGGTAAAAAAGCTAAGTAAAAAAGGGAACTTTAAAGATATTTCGTTAATATTGCATGAAGGAGAGATTATCGCCATAACCGGGTTGGTCGGGGCCGGAAGGACCGAGCTGGCCCAAGCATTATGTGGGATTAATTTACCAGACAGCGGGGAAATTTTTTTAAACGGCCAGCCGGTTAAGATTACTTCGCTTGAGGCGGGAGTTGCCCGCGGTATAGCCTATGTTCCGGAAAACAGGCAGACCGAAGGACTGATCGTCCGGCAAAGTATCGAAGACAATATTACCATTACCGTCCTTCATAAGTTATTAATGGGTAAACTTCCATTAATTAAACGGGAACGGAAGAAAGAGATCGCGCGGGAATGGGTAAATGCTCTACGGATCAAACCGTCTTACCCCGACATGGCGGTCCAGCAACTATCCGGGGGTAACCAGCAACGGGTGGTCATTGCCAAATGGCTGGCCACTAAACCGAAAGTTCTGATTATCGATGAACCGACCCATGGGATCGATGTAGGGGCCAAGGCGGAAATCCACCAACTATTAAAAGATCTGGCTTTGCAAGGGATGGGTATTATCATGGTTTCTTCAGAATTACCGGAGGTGCTGGCGATCAGCGACAGGATTTTGGTCATGCGGCGCGGCCGGATTAATGGAGAGTTCGTTGGCGGCAACGTCACCCAGGAGGAAATAATGAATAGGGCAATCTTGGAAACCCAAACGGTTGCCAATGCCGGATGAAGAGAGGCGAATCATTTTGAAAGGGATAAGCATGATGAAACAAAAACTAAAGAGTAAAGAATTTATTGTTCTTTTAATACTGATTGTAATTTCGGTAATCATCTCTCTTAATAACCCCATTTTTTTAAGGCCGGACAATTTGATCGACTTGCTTAAAGGAAATGCCGTATTGGCGATTGTCGCTATGGGGATGTTGATGGTAATCATTACCGGCGGTATTGATGTCTCGGTTGGCGCTATGGTGGCGGCTGTAACTGTGCTGGTCGGCAATTTTATGGTGCGTTTTGGCGGCAATCTTGCGCTGGTATTTTTGGTCGGTTGTTTATGCGGAACGTTTTTGGGAGCGATCAACGGAATTTTTATCGCCAAATTGAAGATACCCCCAATTGTAGTGACATTGGGAACGATGAGCATCATTAATGGAGTCATGCTTTATTATACCAATGGTAATTGGATCAATAACATTCCTCAATCATTTATCGATTTCGGGAAGATTACTTTATTCCGGATTCCTGACGGTCAGGGAGGGGTAACCGGGATCCCGATTCAAATTTTGTTTTTTATCGGCGCGGCGCTTATTACCTGGGTTATTCTCAGGTACACCTTGATTGGCAGAGGAATCTACGCCCTGGGGGGTAGTCCGATCTCTGCGGCCCGTATTGGATATGATCTTGATAAAATCAATATTTTTCTGTATTCCTATGTGGGATGCATGGTAGGACTTGCCGCGGTAATTCATACTTCGATTATGAGACAAGTTGATCCCAACGCCTTCTCCGGTTTTGAGCTTCAGGTTATCGCAGTGGTGGTGTTGGGCGGGGCTAATATTTTGGGTGGAGCCGGGTCGGTATTCGGGACAATTATAGGTGTTTTATTGATGGCTGTGATGAATAACGGCTTAATACTAATGCATATCCCGGTATTTTGGCAAAAAATAGTGGTTGGAGCGGTTATCCTGTTTGCCGTAAGTATTGATGTCATTCAGCGCCGACATACTGAGAAGAACCTTATCCGGGTTGATGTTGACTGACTAACAGAAATCATAGCGAGGTGTTTATGGAATGCAAAAATTATCCAAAGAATGGATGTTGGCCGGTATTTTCGTTTTGCTTTTTATATTGATGTCGATACTGTCGCCCCGGGTGTTCCTAAGTATGGACAATTTGCAATCCATGGCTTTTCAGTTGCCGGAATTCGGCATTATCTCGTTGGCTATGATGGTGGTGATTGTAACTGGAGGCATTAATCTTTCGGTGACTTCCACTGCGGCGCTGGCCGGAATTATGGCGGCTTTTACCCTTTCCGGAATGAACGCCGGTGGTATGAACATCGGGATAACAATCCTGGCCGCCATTATTGTTTCCCTGATAACGGCATTTATCTGCGGCGTGGTAAATGGCTTAATTGTTGCCTACATTGGCGTATCCCCGATTTTGGTCACTTTGGGCACCATGACATTATTTGAAGGAATTAGTTTGAATTTCACGAAGGGCGGCGCCATTTCCGGATTTCCCGAACAATACTATTGGTTTGGAAACGGAACTATCCTGAATGTGCCGGCGCCGATGATTATCTTTATATGTGTCATTGCGATTACGCTGTTATTATTGGAACATACACCCTGGGGGTTCAATGTTTATATGGTGGGTTGCAATCCGCTGGCGACCATGTTTTCGGGTGTCAATACCAAAAAAGTTCTGCTGAAAGTTTACCTGTTTTCGGCTTTACTGGGAAGTATCGCCGCTATTATCATGACTTCCAGGTATAATTCGGCCAAAGTGGACTACGGTTCTTCATATCTTTTGCGGAGTGTGGCGGCGGTGGTTTTGGGAGGCACCGATATAGCGGGCGGCTATGGGAAAGTTATGGGGACAGTAATTGCTGCGGCAATTTTACAGATTGTTTCAAGCGGATTGAATATCTTCGGTATAAACCGTTATATTGTTGACATCATTATGGGGGCCATTCTGATCGCGGTTTTGACCATCAATTTTATCAGTTACGCGTATTCACAGCGGAAGATGAGCAATCAAAAATAAAAAACATTGCCGGTTTAGTCTTAAGCAATTTTAACCTTAAAGGAGGTGAATGGCTGCAAGTTTTGAAGAAATGCTTGACGGAGTGAAATTCAGCTTTAAGAAACTTAAATTTAGGGAGGTTATTGAGAAATGAAGATGAAAAGAACTCGGGGGATGATTGGCTCCATAGTACTTGCGTTGACTTTAGTTTTTTCACTTGCTGTCATCAACAATGACGCTTTCGCCGCTAAAAGGTATAAAATTGTGATTATGCCCAAACTGGTAGGTATCCCCTATTTTAACGCCTCGCAAATCGGCGCTGAAAAAGCGGGAAAAGATTTGGGCGTCGATGTGATCTACACCGGACCGACGGTTGCGGATGCGGCCGAACAGGTGAAGATGATTGAGGACTTTATCACCAAGAAAGTAGATTGTATCGCAGTCGCGCCGAATGATCCGGCGGCCCTTACTCCGGTGCTTCGCAAGGCAAAACAAAAAGGCATTTTGGTTATGGACTGGGATACACCGGCCGATAAATCGGTAGTGGCCATATCGGTGCATCAGATTGACGATAAAGAATATGGCGAACATATCTGGGATCTGCTGGTGAAGAATATGGGCTCCGATGAAGGTGAATACGCCATTATCACCGGCGGACTTTCGGCGGCCAATTTGAACAGTTGGATTGATAATGGCCTGGCCTATGCCAAAGTAAAATATCCTAAATTGAAGCTGGTGACCGATAAAGTTCCCTCCGATGAAAAGCAACAAGTCGCTTACCAAAAAGCGCTTGAGCTGATTAAAGCATATCCTAATCTGAAAGGGATCATCGGCATCAGTACGCCTGCACCTCTTGGAGCGGCCCAAGCCGTTCAAGAAAAAGGGTTGCAAAATAAGATCGCCGTTGTGGGGACTTCCCTGCCGACGGATTCCAAACCCTATCTCAGCGACGGCTCATTAAAAGTAGCCACTCTTTGGGATCCTTCCAAGTTGGGTTATTTGACGGTATATCTTGCCAAAGAAAGACTGCAAGGCAAAAAACCCGTTGATAACGAGAATGTGCCCAATGTCGGGAAAATTAAAGTATGGCCGGACGGCAGGACTGTAATTATGGGGCCTCCCACCGATTTTACCAAGGAGAATGCAGGTAACTTCAGTTTTTAGTCGCAAGCGGAATTATAAAGGAGGAAGCGCCGTCTTAACGGCCTTCCTCTTCTCACTCATAATTGGGGGCTGAAGGCATGAAATATGGGATTTATTACGCATACTGGGAACAGGAGTGGGAGGCCGATTATAAGTATTATATTGAGAAAGCGGCCAGACTGGGCTTTGATATCTTGGAGATCGCGGCTTCCCCTTTGCCGGAGTACAGTGACAAGCAGTTGGCTGATTTAAAAGCTTGTGCCGCCGATAATGGCATTATTCTAACTGTGGGCCACGGGCCTAATCCGGGACAGAACCTGTCTTCCTCCGACCCTAAGGTCCGCGCCAACGCCAAGGCCTTTTTTACTGACCTGCTGAAACGTCTTTACAAAATGGATATTCGCATAATTGGCGGCGCGCTTTATTCATACTGGCCGGTGGATTATACGCAGCCCATCGACAAGCAAGGCGACTGGGCGCGTAGTGTGGAAAGTGTGCACGAAATAGCCGGAATCGCCGAAGATTGCGGTGTGAATTTCTGTCTTGAGGTGTTAAACCGGTTTGAAAATTACCTCCTCAATACTGCCGAGGAGGGGGTGCGATTTGTCAAACAGGTTGGCCATCCCAATGTAAAAGTCATGCTGGACACTTTCCACATGAATATCGAAGAAGACAGCATAGGCGGAGCCATCCGCACAGCCGGGGCCTATCTGGGACATTTTCATACCGGTGAATGCAACCGCAGGGTGCCCGGAAAAGGGCGGGTTCCCTGGCGTGAAATTGGTGAGGCGCTTCATGACATCGGTTATCAGGGCGGGGTTGTAATGGAGCCCTTTGTCAGGATGGGCGGAACAGTGGGATCTAATATTAAAGTATGGCGCGATATCAGTTGTGGCGCTGATGAGAATAAACTGGACAGGGATGCGCAGGAAGCGCTTGATTTCTCCCGGTATATGCTGGAATGTTGATTTTATGTTTTAGGAGGCTGTCGCCATGCAAAACTTTGAGCTGAAAAATGAGAAGATTCGCAGGGCCTTTTTAGAGTTGAAGAAGAACCATCCCGAGCAGTTAAGACACAGGTTAAACCTTTCCTGGAGCAACTGGGGATTCGGCATCGAAGCGCTCGCGGATTCGGCCGCAAGGCTGCAAAAAGCGGAGATCGGTTTTATTGAGTTGCACGGGAACCATTATGGACCGGATTTGGGCTATAAAGCGGCAGAGACTTTAAAAATACTCGGCGATCACCATATTAAGGTCAGTGGCGTATGCGGGATGTTTTCTAACGATAATGATCTCTCAAGCAACCGGGCGATTCAAAGGCAAGCCGCGATAGACTATTTACGGCGGGAAATCGAATTTACCTCTGCGGTAGGGGGAGCCTATCTTTTAGTAGTTCCGGGAGCTTGCGGCCGGCCGCACCCGTATGATGATACCGAGTTTGAAAGAAGTGTCGAAGCGTTAGGAACCGTGGCTCATTTATTTACCCAATACAATGTCAAAGCCGCGATTGAACCGATCCGCTCCGCTGAAGTCAGCTTCATTCACACCGTTGCGGAAGCCAAAAGGTACATTGCTGCGGTTAATCATCCGGGAGTAGCCCATATCAACGGTGATGTTTATCATATGCAATCCGAAGAGAGTCATATCGGCGAAGCCATCGTGGCTGCCGGAGACATGCTGGTGAATCTGCACATAGCCGATAGCAACCGTTGCGCTTTAGGAGACGGATCGCTTGACTTGGATACAATTATCATGGCCTTATATGTAATTGGCCACAATCGGCCAGGGCGCTATGTAACACCGGAGCCCTTAGGACCTGGAGCGGAACCATATCCTGCCATGCACGGGAAACCGGAGAAAGCCTCCCTGGATCGCCTGGTGTTGCAGACGGCCAGCTATTTCAGGGAACGCGAAGAAGCGGTCCTTGCCCTCTAGATTATAGCAATATATTAGCTCTCCTAAAAGTTGCTTTAAATAATAAGATATACAATGTATAATATGGCATTAATTCGCCTACTACTATATACTGTATATCTTTTTGTTATTACTTAGAGGTCACTGAAAAAGTAAAATGTTTGCATTAAAATTCCAATATTTTCTATTTAATCTGAAGTATTATGTTCGCGCCAATGAAAAATCGCGCCTTGAAGAATCGAGACAAAAGAACCCGGAGCCGTTGCCTGCGATTTTGGCTCGGACAATTTATCAGTATTGACAAGGTTTTTGGGGTTTTTTAGTAATCCCTGATTCAATTGTCTTTTAAAAAATTTACGGGAATAATTTCGCCATCTTCCGTAGCTTTTTTAGGGAGCAAGATCGTTAGATTACCGTCCCGGTAATTCGCTTTCGCGCCCGAGGCGGTAACTTCCATCGGGAGCCGGATTTGGCGGTTGAAAGATCCGCCGTCATTATTAAGTTGATTACATTCTCCGGAAATAGTGAGGATGCCGCCGCACAACTTAATAAGTAGTTCGTTTTTATCTCCTATACCCGGTATGAAAGCCTTAATAAGCACGTTATTTTTGGTCTCCGAAATATCGATGTCCCCAGAGTCTCTATTCCACATCTTGGATTCTAAATCTCCGTCCCAAGATAGACCGTTAATCCCCCATTTGTTAAGCGTTTCCGTTACCAAACTTTGAATGTCAGCGGAAAAATTTTTACCTTTGACAATCTCGGCCGCCTTTTTTTGAAGTTCCAACAATTCGGACATCCAGGTTTGATCAAAAATCATTCAACACCCACCTACTTTTTTACACCTTCTTTGGTTTTGGTGAGCATACTGATTAAATCGGGGTCGTAAACTATATTCACCGAATCTGAGCTAAGGTTGGAATCGCCCAGATTTAGCCCTGTATTGGTTTTGCTCACTGCCGACCAATTGGCGTGATAGTTTTCACCGCTAAAAATTCCTGAGGAGTTCGACACTGCCTTTACTTTTAACTCTGTAATGTTTATATGGAGATCTATTTGAAACCGCCCCCTTTTTTCATTTGAATAGAGGAAATGGGATTTTCCGGCTGTCTATTTCTCTCCCCTCCACTTGGGCATCCCAACACATATCGATCCCATCCGGATCTTGAACGTAATTGGCGCTTGAAGGGAAGGAATTATGATTTCCGGAAATTGTTCCAATACCGGCGTTCGATTTAGTCATACTTTTGAAATCCCGTAGAAAATTCCGTCCGATGTTTAGTGACGAAGCGCTATCGATAGTTCCAATAGTAATAGAGTTAATAGTCAACTGAAAGCTGAGCTCTTTCACGCTAATCTCCCCAATAATCAGGATTGCTGATTTAATCCCTTTTTTAAAGCTGATTCACAGAAAAATTATGGATTCCGTATTATAGTGATATAGATTATGAATTTTTGGTCTGAGGTGTGCGGTGGCGGTCTTTGTCAATTTTGGGGTAATAGTTGTCAATAGCTTAGCAAACGATGCCGGAATATTTTTTGGCGAAAATGTTCAACAGGGTTGGAACTCACCCGCAAAAACCAATCAGGGACTTAACATTTTCGGCAATGGGAATTTGACCGTCAATAATATAAATATCAACAGCGACCCCGATCTCATCGATACGCCGACTTATTTCAATAACTTGAATGCCCCGACCGCGCCGGTCATTCTAAAGGGGACTTAAACCAGTAATGAATCCCATTAGTGAACTGAAAGACGAAGATCAGGCGGTGAAATTAACCCTAGGCTCCGGCGCTTTTATTTAAGTTTAGCTTGATATTAACGGCAATTGTCCTTTAATGCCTGTTCATTAAGAATTTGCAATTTTTTATTCCCGATAAAGTCGATAATTCCCGCCTCTTTGAGGGCGTTTAATCTCCGCGAGACAGTCTCCCGGGTCAGCCCGATGTAACTGGCCATCCCCTCCCGGTTCAAAGGCAGGTCGATGATTACCGTTCCGTCCGGCCGGAGTTTTCCGTATTTATGGCGAAATTCAAGCAACATTAAACAGATCCGGTTGTCGGTCTCCCGGGGGCTGATACTGCCTAAAAGACTTTCCAGCTTATCCAGGCGTTGGCAGAGTTCTTCCATGACTTTTAGACTAATGGCCGGGTGTTCCAACAGCAACCGGTGGCAATCCTGGCCTGCGATGGCGCAAATTACAGTCTCCTCCATGGTCTCGGCGTTGTATTCAGCTGGTTTTTGTTTTAAGAAGAGGTTCCGTTCCCCAAAAAAATCTCCTTCCGCCAGGATATACAAGATCTGCTCCCTGCCATCGGCCGAATCGCGGTAAACCTTAACTTTCCCCCGGTTTATCAGGAGCAGGCTCTCCAGCGGCTCCCCTTCCCGGCAGATCAAGCCGCCTTTGGGGTACTTTTTTTGAATAACTAA
>JBLNDC010000490.1:0-12659 GCA_050261255.1 Bacteroidota bacterium | reverse complement strand
GCGTCTCCCAGGATTTCGCCCAGGCCTTGTTGGCCCGGGATACCCAAAAAATCAAGGAATACGGCAAGATCGAGCTGGCCACCGCCGCCTTAAGCAAGCTGCTGGGAGTGGCGGATAATAGTAGTAGTCAGAATACTGGCGGATCGTATTGATATATGGATATATGATATATAATTGATTTAAAAAATAAAGGGGCAAGCCTCCTAGAGGCATGTCCCTTTTATGCAAATGATAAATCTCTTATCACATTATTTCACTAAAGCATCTTTGCTGTCCCAACCCGCAAATGTCCCGGGCTATTTCCAGCCGGCAAGATACTCCCCCGGCGTTTGGGGCGCATTGGCAAAAATGGAAATTGGCGGCTGCACTAATCAATAATACCGCTTCTCCCAATGATATACTCAACAGATCACTTAAAAATTTCCCAAATTCTGTAGCAATTTTCTCAATTGCCTCCTCCAGGAAGTCATAATAACCGCATGCAAAAATTACTGCCGCATCTTCACCGATAATACAAGATAATTTTTTCTTTTTAATTAAATTTACCTGGAGATCAACTTCTCCACTAGCCTCCATTGCCAAACCACATAGTTCACCCTCTCCCATGCTGGCATGGAGATCACCAACAGCCAGCAAAGCTCCATAATGAAAAACTGGTAAATATATAGTAACCCCTTTTCTCAGCAGCTTATTATCAAGGTTTCCACCATGTAAGCCTCCGAAAGCCGTGGGAACCGGTTCAACTAATGGTGCGTTACCAATTACACCGACCATTGGATTTACTGGGATCCTAATATTAGAGGAAAATTGGATCCAGCCGTCCTTAATACTATAAACCCGGGTGAGCGGCGTCTCAACCAATCCTTGGCAAACCCCTAACTCCGGTATTAGTTTTATATGTGCTTGGGGCCCAAGCCTAATATCCCGAATTGATAGCGCTAAGACATCTCCTGGCTCGGCACCTTCTATCCAAACAGGACCGGTAGCCGGGTTTACTTGAGTAACCGGAATTGGCGCAATATCATTATCACTCATAACCCGATTAGTACTACAATCCAAAGTTTGGAAAGTTACCGTAGTGCCTGGATTTACCCTGGCAACAGGTTTATTTGTTGATGAAAAACTATAAATATAATTTTGGGACGAAATATACATACTACTTCTCCCCCTATAAAAATCATGCTCATGTCTTGGATTTTTACTCGGGTTACTTCTCGATAGCCCCGGCCATAAATCCTCTAATAAAATAACGGCTTAATGGATAAAAAAGTAACAACACCGGGATAATGATAATGACTCCGCCAGCAAGTAATTTACCCCATTCAATGTACTGATCAGTCATATATGTTGCTAAGCCCAAAGGAACTGTTTTTTTATCATCAGAAATCAATAAAATCGATGAAAAAATGTATTCCCCCCAAGAGGTTATAAACGTATAGATAGCTGCTGCTGATATTCCCGATGCCGATAATGGCAATGTAGTGATAAAAAACGATCGAAACGCGTTTGCCCCGTCAATCATAGCCGCCTCTTCAAGCGTAAGTGGAATAGCGTCAAAAAAGGAACGCAATAACCATATGCAAAAAGGCAAAGAGAAGGCTGTCTCAATAAGGATCAGTCCCCAAAAAGAGTCGATTAAGCTAAAAGATGAGAACAATTGAAAAATAGGGATAATAATGACTATTGTTGGAAAAACATAAATAAAAATTATAGTTTTGGCTATGAATTCAAAAACACAATTATGGTAACGTGAAAGACTATACCCGGCTAAAGTTGCGATCAGAACCGTACAAATTGTCGTTCCAAGAGAGACCTTGAGGCTATTAAATAGATTTAAACTGAAGTTTTTTGATGAAGAATGCTCGGCAATCAAGCCTAAATAATTGCGCAAACTAAATTGCTTTGGAAGAAACGATAGTTTATTCATCATTATTTCAGTTTCTGATTTGAATGAAGACAGCAAAACCCAAATAAACGGCAACATAACAGTTGCTACAACAATAATTAAAACGAAATAGGTGATGACTTTTTGCAATGGATTTTTTTTATTTTCAAGGTTTCGTTTTGTATACATCTAGCCTCTCTCCATATCTTTTGGTTTCATATAGCGGAAATAAATTATTCCGAGACCAATCAAGAAAATCGAAGATATAATTGCCATTGCCGAGGCCATCCCCATTTGAAGGGTTTTAAAGGCAGTACGATAAATCAAAACCGGAATTGTTTGAGTCGCTGTTCCCGGGCCGCCCGTAGTCATTAACCAAATTAGATCAAAAATATTAAAAGTCCAGATTGAAGCCAATAAGCCAACAAACCAAACCACATTTCCTAGTAAGGGAAAGGTAATATAGGTAAATTCCTGTACCGGCGTTGCTCCGTCAACATGCGCCGCTTCGTACAACTCATGCGGAATAGTCTGTAAAGAAGCAAGTATTAAGACAATTCCCAATGGGGCAAAACGCCAGGTGTTGACGCAAATAAGAGAAATCATTGCTGTATTAGGTTCACCCAAAAAAGATATCGGCCCGTTCACCCAATGAAGAGATTGAAGAATTAAGTTAATAATCCCTACCGTCGGCTCGAGTAACCAGCGCCAAATTATCGCGGCTACAATTGCCGGAATAATCCAAGGTGTAAGAATAATGCTACGGGTAAAATTTCTCCCGAAAAACTTCCGGTTTAAAAACAGAGCCACCAAAGTTGGCAAGGTTAGCTGGAGAACGAGGTTCCCCAAGGTCCAAACCAGTGAATTAATAAAAGATTTCCAAAAATTACTATCGGCAAAAAGTTGTTGATAATTAAGAAAGCCTACCGGGCGCATTAGTCCGAATCCAAAACTTGACTGCATAAATGAGAGCCTTATTGCCGAGATAAAAGGATATATTATTACAAACATAATGCATAAAAGTGCCGGGCTTAATAACAACCAGCCTATCCCCATGTTTCTCTTCATCTAGTGTTTTCCAACCCCTTTGGTGACAGTGGGGTGAAAAATCACCCCACTGTATTTTATTAATTATTTAGCTGAAGCGGATAGAGTTTCAATTTGAGAATTGCCCCATTTAGCCGCTTCTTCAGGAGTCATTTCACCTACTGCAACTTTTTGAGCTATTTCAGCAAGTATATTGGAACCAGATACCTCGGCAATTCCTAGATTAACCCATTTGCCATGTTCAAAACCATAAAGTTTCCCATAAGCCAACGAATTTAGAATTGTTTTTGCCGATGATTCAAATTTAGAAATAATGGGATCTTGATAGTAAGGTTTGTAGTCAATTGCCGCCTTGGTTACAGGCAGGAAACTTAATGGTTCGCTATTTGTAAGAACTTCATTTACATCCGGGCGCATCATAAAAGTGATAAACTTTTTAACTGCGGCATAATTTCCCCTGCTTTTTACCTTACTAAATATACAGACGTCATTGGTGAAGTTAATGCTCCCACGAACCCCATTTGCAGGATATGGTTGTTCACATGCCGCTAAATCAAAGTTCTGCGCTTCAAAGAAACGCCGTGCGCAGGGAATTCCATTGCCCAGCATCATAGCCACTTTTCCAGATGCAAAAGCCATTTCCTGCTCGCCCCAAGACCAGGAGGTGGTGCCGGGAGGTGCATACTGCAGAAGATTTTTATAAAAAGTTAATGCCTTAATAGTAGCTGGACTATTAAACACAACTTTTCCATTTTTATCATAAATAAGAGCTCCATAATTCAACATAATCGTATATATCTGAGACTGAGTGAGCAGGTCTTTCCCCGCAGGCAGCCCTATGCCATAAATATCAATCTTCCCGTCACCGTTGGTATCAATCGTCATTTTTTTCGCATACTCTAAGAACTCTTCGCTGGTCTTTGGCGGTTCGGTAGTGCCGACATATTTCTGCAAGTAACTCGGACGGTATGATAAAGCGTAGGACATGGTAAAAATAGGGACTCCCCAATAATGCCCCTTATAGGCATACGGTACGATTTGAGATTTAATATAGGAATATTTCCGGTCGATTTCCTTAATAATCTCATCCGTTGGGATAATGGCGCCGGTACGGTACATCGTTAAAGTAAGATCCGGTAAAGAGAACATGAAATCCGGAGGGTTGCCGGCCGCAATTGCGGATGATGCCTTAGTAAGTGCGTCACCCCAAGGAACGACATGTTGAGTGACTTTAATCCCGGGATTTTCTTTCTCAAACATTTGAATCACTTTTTCAAAGGCGGCGACACGATGAGTTGGCGCTTCATGATGCCAGAAATCAACTGTTACTGTTTTGGCAACAAGTCCGGTCAATGAAAAACTAAACATAATTACTGCAAATAAAGTGACAAACCAAATTGTTTTCGGGATCATCTTCATTAGTAAAAGCCTCCTTTTTGTATTATGGAACTTCATAGCCGGTTATAACCTATGGTTTTAGCTTTGATGGCAATTTTTAGTTATCCTTGAATAACCTTAATAATTTATCACCTCCTATCAAATTTGTGGTTACCGGATAAACAGGTAGAATTGCCATCTTAAAATAACTCCTTAGTTACGCGGAAGAAAATTTATAATATTTCTAGAGGTCTTCGGTTATTTCGAGGTATCTAAATCAATTCTTTAATTTACTAGCTGAATCCGGGTCAAGAAAAAGAAATGATTGGTTATGATTCTTTAACACAGTAGCCGGGCACTCTTTGCTAATCTTTCCTTCAATGACTCTCTTTACCGCTTCGCTTTTTGTAAAGCCGGGAACTATGCAATAAACCCACTTTGCTAGTAAAATAGCGGGTATGGTCAGTGTAAGGGCATGAGTGGGAACCTCGGGCAACAAATTGAAACAACCGTCGTGTACTTGTTGTAACCGGCAACTTTCTTCCAGTTGTACAACTTTTACCAACTTCGAATCTGTAAAATCGGCCAGCGGCGGATCATTAAATGCAAGATGACCGTTCTCCCCTATTCCGATACAGGCAATGTCTAAAGGATATTTTTCTAAAAGTTTGGAATAACGGCGGCATTCCTCCTCGGGAGAAAGTGCGTTTCCATTCATCAAGAATACTTTTCCAAAGTTTAATTTGCTAAATATATGTTCTTTCAGGTAATTAGTAAATTTTTGCGGAGCATTCTCGGGAAGCCCTATATAGTCATCCAAATGAAAAGCAATGATCCGACTCCAATCAATACTTGGTTCTTGACACAAGGCTTCCAAAAATTCATTCTGAGACGGCGCGGCTGCAAAAACCATATTGATTGACTGCCGTTTTGATAAGAGTTCTCTAATTTTATTACCGACCGCGGCGGCAGCAGCCTTTCCCATAACTTGGCGGCTTGTATAAATATTTACTTTTAAGCCTCCCACTGAAAAGTTTTTAACTGGATCGAGCTCATGACGTAACATAAAATCATCCCTTTATAAATTATTAGTTTCACAATTTATCTTTCTAAAGAAAAATTGTATAGTACTTTAGAGCAAAAAATTTCACTAAAACCAAAAGTTCTATTATCTATCTCAAGTGTTTTACCCGTCCAAAATACTTTTCTTCCCATTTTTTATTAGCTTCATCACCGCCCGGAAGATTGGCGCTTACCCAAACTGGAGGTGCAAAACCTCGTTCTATTAGTTTATTAACCGTTTGAACTACTATTAAATTAACGGTGAATGTATTTACCAATGTTGAAGATGGGGCGATTTTCTGGTCAAAGCTTTCAAACTTTACAATCGCATCGCCATAAGGTAAATGGCAATCAACGAAAATGTCTACGATTTCGTATAAATTTTTATTACTGGGATGCCTTGAAGGATGTCCGGGAGGCACATTTTTGGCAAACCCGGTTGAAGTTACACCAATCGTGACTAAGCCACGACGTTTTGCTTCCAATGCCATATCAATAGTCATTGCATTAATGCCATAAGCATTAACGATGATAATTACTTCCCCTTCTTTGACCCCGTATGAATCCAGTACTGATTTGGCGTATCCTAAAGTGCGTTCCATGATATTACTATGTTTTGCCCCGTTAGCAACCTGAATCCCCGCATCGAGTAACGGATTGATCGGCACTAGCCCACCGGCTCGCCAAAATAATTCCTCGGCGGCAATACTCGAATGACCGCCTGTCCCAACTACGTGAATTAACTGATCTTTCATAATACGATCAGCAATAATCTCTGCCGCCCGATTGATTGAGTCCTGCTCATCGTGTTCAATTCCACTAAAAAGTTTAGTAATGCTATCAAGATATTGTTTGGTATACTGACTCATCGTTATTAATTCCCCCTTAAAATTTTTTCGCACCATTGATATATCTTCTGGAAAAAATTATCCTCTTAATTCACCACCTTTTAGTAAATATGAGGTTGAGCCTATAAGATCTTAAATGTTCCGGTATTTTATCTTACCTTGAACTATAGTCAATAAAATATTAATATTGGAATCGAAGACTGTAAGATTTGCTTTCATTCCTTGCGCCAGTCTACCAATTTTATTATCCAAGCCTTGTATTTTGGCGGGATTTAAAGTCGCCAACCTTACAGCATCGGAAATACTCAATCCAACTAGCTTCACCATAGTACGAACTAATTGATCCATGGTAGCCACACTACTGGCAAAGGCGCTACGATCGGTAAGTTTTGCTACATAATTAAGTTCTTGGGTTGGTATTTCAAAAACTTTCGGAATACTGGCTTCAACAATTACATCCAAACCGCCTAATTGGTATTTACCCGGCCCTAAACCTGCTGCCGCCATTGAATCAGTCACCAGACACACCTTGTCCAATCCCTTGGCTTTTAAAACCAACTTTATTAAACTAGGCGGTAAATGATGCCCATCCGCAATTATTTCTGTGGTTAATTCTTCAAGCAACAAAGCAGATTCAATTACCCCGGCTACTCGATAAGCTTGAATCCGTTTTAATCCCGACATACCAGAATAAATATGAGTCACATGGGAGTACCCGGATTCAATTGCTTTAAGTATTTCCTGGTAAGTGGCATCGGTATGGGCGATTGAGGCAATTATGCCCCGCCTTTTAAGTTCTTGCCCAAGTTCAAGTCCTCCAGGGATTTCCGGCGCGGCGGAAACCCGCTTTATGCACGGGTAACTATTTAGTATTGGTAAATACTGCTCGGGTTTTGGATCGACAATAAACTGGGGGTTTTGAGCGCCACTTTGTCTTTTATTGAGAAAAGGACCCTCAAGATGAACACCTAAAATTTCGGCCCCACTAACTCCTTGCTCCATTGTAATAGAAATACACTTGACAATTTTGTCAATATCAGTTAATGAACCCGATAATGTGGTAGGTAAAAATGAAGTAACTCCTCCCTTAACAAGCCCTTGGCTCATTAACTCTAAATCCCCCCGAGTACCGGCCATAACATCTCCGCCCCAAGCCCCGTGAAGGTGGAGATCGATAAATCCGGGTGATATATAAGCGCCCTTTACATCGATTACGTGTTTGGCATTATCCATAATTACTTGGTCAGCAGGACCGAAATTTTTTATCAATCCGTCTTCGATTACCACAGCGCCGCAGGGTATCTCCCGCAGCGGTGTAATAATCGTTCCATTTGTTAAAACCGTTACATCCCCCATAGAATCTCTACTCCTTAGAAACGGATCTGAATTTTATCTTCTCTAGCGTATTTCCAACCATTCATCAGTTGAAAAAGCCTTTTCCAATACCAAAGCGTACGCTCCCATCAATGGCGGATCTTCCCGCATGGTAGAACAAATAATATGAACCGGCTCACCAATCTCGGGAAGTGTACGCTCTTTCACCGTTTTATTAATGGTATCCAGCAACACCTCCCCGGTTCTAGACAGCTCACCCCCTAAAATAACCTTTTGAATATTAAAAAGGCTTACCAGATTGGCAATAGCAATCCCAATTAATCGTCCAATATCGTAGATGATTTTTTTAACCTCCGGAATTTCTAAAAGTAGCGGGTTCGCCAAATCATTGGCACTGAACCGGGCCTTTGAGAGACCTAAACGTTCGAATACTTCATCGGATGTCTCGGCTTTAATCCGCTCCAGTGCTACCCGGACACCGCATGCCGACTCAAAACAGCCGTACTGACCGCAAGAACATTTGGGCCCGTTCTCCGGAAACAACACCATATGCCCGACTTCGCCGGCATAACCCTGGACCCCGTTATAAATCTCATCATTGATGATAAACCCAGCACCAATACCCACTGATAAATTTAAATAAATAAGATTGGCAACTCCCCGGCCGCTACCGTATACCTTTTCCCCTAGAGCAGCGGCGTTAGAAATGTTTTCAACGTATACCGGTATTCCGTTAAGGTGTTCCGAGAGCATCGGACCAAACGGAACATTCCGCCAGCCTAAATTGGAAGAGCGTTTTACCGTTCCTTGGATAAAATCGACCAATCCCGGCGAAGCTACTCCACAGCAGAGAATTTTTTCTTTAGGAATTTTAGCACGTTCAATGAAAAGGTCGAAGGATTCCTTAACGGCCATAGCTACAACCTCGGGCAACGTGGTATCGAGTTTAAAGGACCTGCTCTCAATGATATCTCCGGCAATATTCAATAAGGCCGCCACAATCTCTCCGTGTTGCAACCGGATCGCAAAGATAAATCCGGCCCGGGGATTCAGTTCCAACAATACCGGTTTTCTTCCCCCGCTTGATTCTCCGGAACCAACTTCTTTAACTACTCCGGTCTCAATTAATTCATTAACTATCACTGTTACCGTCGGCGGGGTTAAGCCGGTAATCTTGGCCACTTCATACCTGGCTATTAATCCCTGTTTCCGAATGGTATTTAAAACCGCTAAACGGTTTAAAACCTTTAAATCCCGGCTATTGCTCCCCGACCGCGAAGGCTTCATTCTCTTCCCCCAATTTCACTCACTTAATTTTTTAGTCTAAAAAAGTAATGCCATGTTTAGCTTTGTTTACTATTATTCGTAGACCTCAATGCAGCATATTGAATATCCTGAAATAACCGGTTGACTTTTATAATATTAAGTGTTTTATACATTACTTTCTTTTTTAGTCTAAAAAAGTATTCTACATATAAACTTTTTCTCCTGCTACCAAATAAAATATTTTAATTTTTTGTCTTCAGATTTAGTTGGCTGGCTTAGGCCACTTTATCTGTAAATAATTTCCTAGAGAATGCCGAGGCGCTTCAAAAAGCCTTATACTTTTGAAGAACTCATTACCGTCCTCCAGACTGTTTTCGCCCAAAATCAAACTAAAGATTTCTTTTAGAACAGCCGTAATATTTTAGGAGAGCCTTTTTTAGCTTGACCAGAAGAATTTACGGGAGGTTACGCAATGACTAAAAAGAGTTCTCCGTTGAAAAGATTCTTGAAAGTTCTAATCTTCCTTTTGGCGTTGGCCGGAGTAGCTTACGGCCTGCAGAGGTATTATCATGTCTTTGACGCTCCGTTGAAGGAGTTCAATCATTACTTGTCGCTAGCCAACGGTATTGTTTTTAAAAAAATGATTTTGGGTATTTCCGGCGGAACCTTGATATTTATTGCGCTCTTAATCATTTTCTCCATTTTGATGCGGAACATCAACACCCGTTCCTACTTCAAAAATCTTTTTCAAGGCATCATTTCCGCTTTTATTTTCTTTGTCACTCAAACGCTATACGCCTTTTTAGTTGAAACCAACCGTTTTTATTTTCTCCTGGCCATGGTTGGCATCGCTGTTATAACCTTGATTCTGATACGTATCGTTACCCTAATGTATAAAAAGAAAGCCGATCAAGTAGAATTTCGGACAGCCTATATAGCCGGCATAACCGCAGGTCTAATTTTCGGGGTGTTGATGCAGTTGGCGACCATGGGAATTGACTGGTTAAAAGTCAACGCTCACTTGGGTTTTTGACGGAACAATTTAAAATAAAAATTGCGGGGGCTGTTGCAAAAGTAAACAACAAATGAAGGCCTTCATCCCCACCAGGCCCTAAAGGACCTGGCTAGGCGTACGCAAGGTAAACGGGGCCATTAAAACTGGCATTGTTAACAATCTACGTTAAATTTCTCCGTAGGTGGAATAATCCCGTCTTTTTTTAAAAAATTTTTATCCAGATGTTAAAATCCCACATAATGAGACCAATCTTCAGTCGGAGCGTAAATTTTCGCCTCCTCGCGGCCGGTTAACACCCGCCAGGCACCGCTAGCCAGCGCTTCCATTTCAAATTCACCCGGTAAAACAATGATTGGAGCGATGAATCCCACTCTTTGCTTAAGCCATTCCACAAACCGCTCCGAATAGGCCAACCCCCCGGTCAAAACAATGGCGTCGACTTGACCGTTTAAAACTGTGGCGTCGGCGCCGATTTCTTTGGCCACTTGATATGCCATGGCCTCGAATACTTCCGCCGCCTGAGCGTCGCCGGCGGAGATCCGCTGCTCAACCTCACGGCCGTTATTGGTTCCCAAGTATGCCACCAAGCCTCCTTTGCCGGCCATCGTCTTAATCATGCTGTCTTTACTGTACTTACCCGAAAAGCAAAGCCGGATCAGATCGCCGATTGGAAGGCTGCCGGATCGCTCCGGAGCAAAAGGCCCTTCCTCCAGGCCATTGTTGACATCCACCACCCGGCCGTATTTATGGACGCCGATGGTGATTCCGCCTCCAAGATGGGCCACGATCAGCCGCAATTCGCGGTAATCCCGGCCAAGGGATTCCGCGGCTTTGCGGGCCGCGGCTTTCTGGTTTAAAGCGTGAAACAGGCTTTTTCTCCTAATCTCCGGCCAGCCGGAGTAATAAGCCAAAGGTTCAAATTCATTGACCACCACCGGATCGACGATATAAGCTTTAACTCCCAATTCTTTCGCAATCTCATGGGCGATCAATCCGCTGAGACTGGAGACGTGTTTACCGAAAGCGCTAGTTCTTAAATCCTGAAGCATCTGTTCATTGACTTCATAGACTCCGCTGGGGATCGGTTTACATAATCCGCCCCGCCCCACCACTGCTACGATTTCTCTCAAGTCGACCCCTTTCTCCTTTAATACATAATAGATAAGATTCTTCCTGAATTCATACTGATCAAATACTTCCTGATATATGGATAACGCGGCGCTCGAATGAGCGATCACCTCCAGAAACTCCGGTTCCAGTCCGGAATAAACCGCTATTCTGGTTGAGGTTGAGCCGGGATTAATCACCAGCAGCTTTTGGTTCATTTACCCTCCTCCATTCCCTTTAAACTAGGGGCCGCTATTCCTTTATGCCTTAAAAAACAAGCCAGGGCGATTGAATTTACTTTTGTACCGGGTCGATCAGCGCGGGAGGTTACAATAATTGGTTTTTCGGCTCCAATCACCACTCCGGCCGTGGGGAAACCAGCTATTAAGCTAAAGGATTTATAGAGAATATTACCGCTGACCAATTCCGGGACAATCAACAAATCCGCTTTCCCGGCTACCGGGTCGTTCTCTAACCCCTTATGAGCCGCCGCCTCTCCGCATAAAGCGTTATCCAGGGCCAGTGGACCGGAGATAAACATCCCGCCCAATTTTTCACCAAATTCCCGCAACTCCGCCGCCTCAACCGAGCTGGGGATCTTGGGATTGACTTTTTCGATGGCTGAAAGAACAGCCACTTTGGGCGGATTGTAACCAAGGGCGGTCACCGCTTTTAAAGCATTCTTTAAAATTTCTTCTTTTGCCGGCAAGTCCGGCCCAATATTTACAGCGGCATCGCTCAAGGCCGTCAACCGTTCCCGGCCCGGAAGTGAAAAGAACGCAACATGAGAAAAGAAATAATCCCGGCCGTTTATTTTTTCCCCCTTTGGCAACAAGGGTTTTAGAAAATCCGCAGTGGGAATCTCCCCTTTCATTATCAGATCCGCCTCATTTCCCGCCAGCAATTCCGCTCCTATAAGAGCCGCTTTGAGGGGGTCGGGCTCTTCGATAAACCGGCGCCGGCAGCCTTGAAAATTTTTTTCGCCAAATCCGGATCTCTGGCCGATTAGAATCAGACTGGTCCATCCGGCCCGGGCCGACTCTAAGGCCGCGTCCAGCAAATCCGGATCGTTTGCGGATACTATCGCTAAACTTAAAGGGTTTTTCCCTGTTAAAGCTTCTTTCAGCTCGCTAAAATCATGAATCATCGAAATTCTCCCCGAAAACCTATAAATAATTATAAAGTTAACTCAGTAAAAACTGTAGTCAACCCTTTATAACCATTTTATTTTATACAGTTCAAATATTTTCTACAATTGATGACTGTTTGGGGAAAAGAATGCAGCCTGGCACATGATAAAAAAGCCGGCAAAATGCCGGCTTCATAGTTACTCTAAAATCTGATGATTTTCTCTTCTACAGCAGTTCTCCTTTTTCGCTCCTAAAACCTATTATCTTTCTCCAAAGGAATGACATCCTCCGGGGAGATTACTTTCGTTTTTTGCCCCTTGGCGGTAAGCGACTGACGTCGGCCTTCGCTTTGTTCACCTGGAAGCATTTTTTGATTCCGGTTATTCTGAGTTAAAACCGGCTGCTGATAGGCTGTATGGGAAAGATATTTCGTCTCATGACGGACCTCTTTATCCAACTCCGCCGATGCTTCTCCATTAATCACTTCGGACAGCTGACGTACTATCTCCCGTAAGTTTTGAGCCTGGGTATAATCGTTCACATTTACAATCTTTTCAACCCGTTTGTTGGTATTATACATAGTAACC
>JBLNDC010000489.1:0-6861 GCA_050261255.1 Bacteroidota bacterium | reverse complement strand
AGTAGAGGGAGTACTGTTACGATTATTGTTTTATAGGCAACTTTATTTAATTTAAAATAATTGGTGGGATATTAGATGTTACTAAAGGATCACGATCTGGTTTTATTTCAGGGAGACAGTGTCACCGATACCGGGAGGGACCGGTCAAATGATGCAAGTTTAGGTAACGGTTATGCCATGATGGCGGCGGCCTGGTTCGCCGCAACCCATCCCGATCAAACGGTCGGTTTTATCAATAAGGGAGTTAGCGGCGACCGGACCCGTGATCTAAAAGCCAGGTGGGAAGAGGACTGTATTAAGCTCCGGCCGACTGTGGTTTCAATCCTGATTGGTATTAATGACTGTTGGCGCAGATACGATCGGAACGATCCCACGCCGGTGGAGGAGTTTGAGAGGGATTACCGCTATTTGTTGACGCGGTTGAGAGCAGCGGGAGTTACCAAAATTATTCTAGCCGAACCATTCGTGTTGCCGGTGCCGGAAGACCGCCGCCGCTGGCGGGAGGACCTCGATCCGAAAATCGCGGTAGTGCGCGCACTGGCTCAGGAGTATCAAACCTTACTCTTGCCGTTGGACGGAATTTTTAATAGTATGGCCACCCGGCGGCCACCGGAATTTTGGGCCCCGGACGGAGTGCATCCGTCCCCGGCCGGGCATGCTTTGATTGCCAAAGAATGGTTACGAATGGTAAATGGAAATTGTTGTTGAAAAGATATGGCAAGAAAGTTATAATTTAATTACATCGTAAATCATAAATAACATCATAATTCAAGGCGCCGTAAGAAACGGCTTAATAGGGAAACAGGTTAAAAGCCTGTGCGGTCCCGCCACTGTAAAAGAGGAGTTTTCCGGCAATGCGTTACGCAACCACTGGAGTCAATCCGGGAAGGGGTCGGGGAATGATGATTCTTGAGCCAGGAGACCTGCCTTGAAGGAATGTCCACAACCTACGGAAGATAGGAGGGTGACGCCATGCTTATGCAAAAGCAGCCTTTAATCCGTGTTCCGGGTTAGAGGCTTTTTTGATTGGGCGCGAGTTGGATTTAATTAAATTAAGTGGGAGGAACAAACTAGTGAATCTAAAATGCAAGCGATTTACATATGGATTGTTAGCGCTCTTAATTAGTTTGAATATATTCTCGGTTGTTGCGGCCGAACCTGAGGTCTATGAAGAAGAAGAAGTGGTGGTGACCGCCACCCGGACACCTCGGGGAAAAAACGATACTCCCGGGGAGACTGAGGTTATTACCAAAGAGGAGATTAAAATGACCGGGGCTGAAACTGTGGCCGAGGCGTTGGCCAAAGATGGCCTGGTAGTGTCGAACCAGGGTGGAGCCGCTGCGGTCAGTACGGTTCAGCTGGATGGCTTCTCCAGCGGACAAACATTGGTTTTGACCAATGGGATTCCCGTTAATACCGGGGCCACCGGTACCGTTGATTTGAGTTATTTCCCAACAGCCGGTATTGACAAGATTGAAATCGTTCACGGCCCCTTATCGGCCCTTTACGGGTCCAATGCTTTGGGTGGAGTTGTCAATATAATCACTGATTTAACAGGCGAGCCCCAAACCAATCTTGGGTTGGCACGAGGTAGTTTCGATATGGTTAAAGCCTCTTTTACGTTGCAACAGGAGAATTTTGGGGTAGCGGTGGGAGGATTGACTACAGATGGACATCGGGATCAATCCGGAACCGATAACCTTTTTGTCTTAGCCCAATACGATTTTTTCCAAGATGATACCGGATATCTAACCATGGATCTGACCCATCAAGTTAAGGATTCTCAAAATCCCGGACCTCAAGACGGCGTTAATCCGTTGGTTGATGAATATGCCGTAGCCGACGGTATCGATTGGCGGGGCAAGTTTGATTATGGCAAAACCAGTTGGGAATATAAACTAATTTTTCAGTCCAATGATTATCGCTATGAGCATCCCACTATGCCGGCCAGGCATCAGACTATAAGCGGTGGTACGGATATTGCAATGCTCTATTCAATAGGAGGCCACGATTTATTAAGTGGTTTTATGCTACGCCAAGATCGGTTTGACAGCACCTCCGTCGGTGAACGGAGGCAGGATAACGGAGCCCTGTTTTTCCAAGACGAATGGCGTTTTCATGAAACATGGCGTTTGGTATCCGGTTTGCGCTGGGATACCGGTTCGGATTATTCTTCTCCGGTATCCCCCCGGATCAGTTTGGTTCATCCCATTTCTGAAAATTCAGTGGTGAAGCTTGGCTATGGGAAAGCATTCCGGGCGCCGACAGTGAACGATCTCTACTGGCCGGAAGATGAATTTACCGCGGGAAATCCGGATTTGAAACCGGAATTGAGTGAGCGGATTGAATTATCAGGGGAGTGGCAAGGAGAACGCCAATGGGTTATAGCCGGTATTTTCACTGCCGATATTGAAGACGGTATCAATTGGGGTTTGAAAGATTCTAAATACCGTCCGGTCAATATCGATCGGATGCGAGTCCATGGCTTGAGTATAGCGTGGTTTTTTCACTGGAATGAATGGCTTGGGACCCATCTCCAATACCGCTGGAACGATAAACAAGGATGGAATGAAACGACTCGGGATTATAGCAATGACTTGAATTTCTTCGGCAGCCGTCATTGGACTTTTAATTTAAATTTCAAGCATGACAAATGGTTTGCAAATCTTGATTGGCATTGGGTTTTGGAGCGTTCGACCCAATCAGATCCGGTAACTTTTGAAACCGTAACCATGCCCGATTATGATGTGCTTGGCTTAAACCTGGGCTATCAGGTGAATCCTCAAATCAAATATCAATTGACGGTGAACAATCTAACCAACCAATCTTATCAGATTCATTCCCGTTACCCTTTGCCCGGGCGGGAGATCTTGTTTACGATTAATACCGCATTTTAAATGTGGGGGATCAAAATGTTCCGTTATTGCCTCCTTGGTTCCCTGGCCTTTCATGTGATTATCCTTTTGGGGGTAGGCTTTTGCCTACCCCGATATACGACACCTGGGCCTTCAGAACGATATTTTCAAGTTGAAGCTTTACTTGATCATGTCAATAAAACCGAGATCCGGGCGGAACCATCGCCAAACAACTTAAGACTCAAACCAAAAAGCCGGAAGGTTTCGGAACCGAAGCCATTTCTACCCGCAAATAATATTGGGAGCAGGAATGATTCTGTTTCCATTGAACCTTCAATTAAAGTAACCGCTGCGGCTACCGGCGAATCTTCATTCAATTCCATCGTTGAGTCGGATCTGGAACAGGAGTCAAACCCGGCCGGCGTTTTCATCGGCTCCAGCCCTGTTTCCCCGGGAGAGGTTGAGGGCAAGAATAATCAGGCTGCCAAACCGGAAGGCGATTTTTTAAGTTCGCTTCTAGGGACCAAGCCAAGTTTGCCGGTTGTTGATCTTCCGCCGCAAAAAATCTATTCTCCCAGCCCGGAATATCCCTGGAAAGCCAAATGGAACAACTGGGAAGGGACCGTCCATCTTCGGGCGGAAGTCTTAGCTAACGGCAAAATTGGTGAGGTATTAATTATCAATTCATCCGGCTATAAAATACTGGATCAAGCGGCGCGGGACGCTATTAGGACCTGGAGGTTTAAACCGGCGTTAAAAAACGGGTTGCCGGTGATTTGTTACAAAGAGATCCCCGTCCGCTTTCAATTGGAGGAATAAGGATGCAACTTATTACGCAAGGCGGTTTTTTCATCATTCCGTTATTACTCTGTTCCATTATTGGGTTGGCTATTATTATCGAACGGGTATTAGTCTACCGCTCAACCTTGAAAAAGCCGCTGGTTTCGTGGGAACGGCCGGAGGCTGTCATAGCCGGGCTTCGCCGGCATTTGCCAACGTTACATACGATCATCACAATTGCGCCGATGTTAGGCTTGTTAGGAACCGTCACCGGCTTGATGAAATCCTTTTATTTATTGGGCAACAAAACAGTATTTTATAATCCGCAGGAAATCAGTTTGGGGATCAGCGAAGCCTTGATCACTACGGCGGTGGGGTTAATCATCGCGGTGCTGGCGACGGTTTTTTACAACTATTTCACGGCCCGGCTCGAAGAATATGTAAATGCCTATAATTCCGCCATCCAAGAAAAGGTGGGTCAATAGATGGGAAAGCAAAGATCGGGACGGGGGCCGATCAATTTGAAACCGCTGCCGCCGGCGAGGGTGGAGATCATTAACCTAATCGATGTGATGATTACCCTGATCGCCTTCTTTATGTTGACAACCGTCTTTGCCCAGGAACAAAGCAGGTTGCAAATTATGCTGCCCCAATCCAAACAAGCGGAGTCGGCGGCTGTCCCTTCCCAGTTATTGCTGGAGATGGACGAGGAGTCCCGAATTTACGTCAATGGTTCGATTGTTTCACCGGCAGGGCTGAAAAGGATATTACAACAAACGTCCCCTGATACGGTGGTGGCGATCCGGGGCGATCAAGCCGTTACCTATCAGGCCCTCATTGATCTCTTGGACCTTTTAAAACAGTATCATTTTACCAAACTTAGCTTTGAGGTAAAAAAGATTGAAAATGAATCGTAAAATAATTTTGTTACATGTTATGATTTTTATCCCGGTGTTTATGGGATTTTTCCTAAAAAACACTAGCGCCGCTCCATGTATCAAAGTATTACAACCCGAATATACCAAGGGTTTTATCATCGAGTATTATCAAGGCGGCATTAAACGGATTCAGGATAATGATGGCCGAAGGTTCTGGCTGATCCCGCGGGGACAAAAAAGCCCGCAGGAACTTTCCGGGCAACCGCTGATTCCGATTCCTTTGAAGCGGGCTTTGTTCGCTTCGGTCAATCAAGTATGTTTACTGCGCCCCTTTGGAGACGATCAAGTGTGGTCCAGCGTTTCAGGGGTTGCGACCCCCAGTGGGCAATGGTATATTCCGTCAATTAAGTCCGGTTTAGCGAATGGTTCCATAACTTACATTGGGGACGCTTACAGCCCGGACTATGAAAAAATCTGCCTGCTTCAGCCGGAAGTGGCCTTCATTTACACCGGTGGCTCAGGTTTAACCGACATGGCCGGCAAACTTGAGGAACTTAAAATACCCTATTTTGCGGAAAATAGTTACCTGGAAACCGACCCTTTGGGAAGAATGGAATGGGTCAAGTTTTATGCGGCCTTTTATAATCGGGAAGCTTTAGCGATCCGTTATTTTGACGCCGCCGTAGGTAGGATCGAAAAATTGAAAGGCCGTATTCCAAAGGCGAATCGTCCCAAAGTATCCTGGGGAGTTATTTACAACGGGAAGGTCTATATCCCAGGAGGCCGCTCCTTCGTAGCCCGGATGATTGAGATGGCCGGAGGCGAGTTCATCTTTAAAACCCTCTCCGCTAAGGAAGGAAGCATCGGGATCACCTTGGAAGATTTCTTTGTTTATAGTAAAGCAGCGGATGTAATGATTTACGCCAGCTTTCCCCAATATGCCCCGTCAATTAGCGCCATTACTCGCATGGCTCCGGTTTTAGCGGGAGTGAAACCGATTCAAACTGAAAAAGTTTGGGTTTTGCAACCCTGGTATAATCAACAACAAGATCGAACCGATCAAGTCCTGGCCGATCTGGCAGCTATCTTTTATCCGGAGGAGTTTCCCGGATATAAGTTAAAAAACTTTCAGCGGTTACCTGTGAATTAACCGGGAAATTGGACTATTTTTAGGGGAGAAAAGATTGAACAAAATTAATCCGATTAGGGACAAACTATTGTTTTTAGCATTGGTTGGCGGCGTGTTTTTAGTTTTTTTGGCCAGTATCAGTTGGGGTTCGACACCGATCCCGCTTGAGCAGATCTTGAGGATACTTGGCGGTGCTGAAATCGAAAATGCTGCGGTCCAAACGATTGTTTTGGATATCCGGATGCCGCGGGCTATTGCCGCCTTGATTGGTGGAGCCGCGTTAGGAGTCTCCGGATTACTCCTGCAAATCCTGTTTCGGAACCCGGTGGTTGATTCGTTTGTACTCGGTATTTCATCAGGGTCCGGTTTAGCCGTTGGATTGGTGATCCTCGCCGGGATTACTTTCGGAATGGGGAGCAATCTGCCGTATCTGGTTATTTTGGCGGCATTGGGCGGGGCGTTGCTGGTCATGGTCTTGGTACTGTCTTTGGCGCGCCGTTTCCCTGATTTGGCCTCCTTGCTGGTGGTTGGATTGTTCTTCGGCTACTTATGCAGCGCGGCGAACAGTTTTTTAATGGCTTTTTCCCAAAGAGAGCAACTCCAAAGCTATCTGAATTGGAGCTTTGGAAGTTTTTCCGGTTTTACCTGGCCTCAAGTAGGTATTTTATCTATGATCGCCCTACCTGCTTTCGGGTATTCATTTTTACTGTCGAAACCCTTAAATGCGCTATTGCTGGGTGAAGATTATGCCCGAAGCATCGGGGTAGAACATTTGGGACTGCGACGGCGGATTGTCTGGGTAACCAGTATTCTGTCGGCAATCGTCACTGCCTATGCAGGACCCGTAGCTTTCGTGGGATTGGCTGTACCACACTTGGGAAGGTTAGTCTTTAAGACAGCGGACAACCGGGTGCTCATCCCGGCAATCTTGTTGTTAGGAGCGATTATTACCGGAGTCTGTGATTTGGGGGCCAGAACCTTGATGTCTCCTATAGAGTTGCCATTGACCTCCGTGACCTCGCTCTTTGGCGCCCCGCTAGTAATCTACCTTGTTATGAGGAGGAAAGGAAGGCAATGACTATTTTGGGCACCCGGGCGCTAGCCGCCGGGTATGGCCGTAAAGCGGTGGTTTCCGCAGTTAATCTGGGAGTAATTAAGGGACAAGTGGTTGGCATTTTAGGGCCGAATGGTTCAGGGAAAACAACCATCATCCGGACTA
>JBLNDC010000488.1:0-2629 GCA_050261255.1 Bacteroidota bacterium | reverse complement strand
GCCCACCCCGGCCACGCCGGGGCACGTTAAAGGATGAAAATAGAAGTTAAGCAAGCCTATTTTATCTCCCCCAGAGGCGCGGAGGCGCTGAGGTATTGGTCATTCAGAATAACCCATATTGGTTTTTCTCTGCGCCTTTGCGCCTTAGCGGGAGAATAGGTTTAATAGTATTTTCTAGATAGATGGGATAATGCACGAATAAAAAAAGTATTTAAGCTTGCCTTTTGACTAATAAGTGGTAATATTTGATCATGGATTTGGATTGGATGATAAAAGATGATCGGAGCAAATAGCCAACCATGACAATGACCACCATCATTTGGATTCTGTCGGGCGTCTCTTTTTTAGCTGGTTTTGTCGACAGCATCGCCGGCGGCGGAGGATTGATTATGTTACCTGCTTTGCTGCTGGCTGGAATTCCGCCCCAAAACGCCTTGGGAACCAATAAATTTGGATCCACCTTTGGGACAGGGGTGGCTTTAGTTAATTTTGTACGCAACAAAAAGGTAATTTGGCGAATTGCAATAGTTGGAATATTATTTACCTTGACTGGTTCTTTTTTGGGTACTAAGACAATTTTACTATTCTCCAATCAAGTGATTGGTAAAATCATCGTTTTGTTGTTACCCTTTGCGATTTTGGGAGCTTTGGCGCCCCGTAAGGAACGGCCTCTTAACGAGGCCCTTACAAAATGGGATTTATATTTGAAAGTCCCGTTGATCTGTTTTTCAATCGGGTTTTATGATGGTTTCTTCGGGCCGGGAACCGGCAGTTTTTTAATCATCGCTTTTTATGTTTGGATTGGTTTAAATCTGGTACAAGCCTCGGCGACTGCAAAAGTGTTTAACTTCTTATCGAATGTCGCGGCATTAACCGTATTTCTCATCGAAGGGAAAGTTCTATTTTGGCTGGGGGTCCCGTTGGCGATCGCTAATATTATCGGAAATCACCTCGGCAGTATGTTGGCGATTAAAAAAGGGTCCCAGGTTGTAAAAGGTTTTTTGATGGTTTCGTTGACCATTCTATTCATCTCGTTGATTTGGAAGTATTTCATTCCCGATGGAATAATGACTTCGCCATAAAAAATCATTAATCCACTCGGTATTTTAAAATTTGATTTAATTGATATGACTTTACTGTAAGTCATTTTGGCGCTGGAAAGTCGAATCAGAAAATGCTAAGGCCTCCAAAATTTTGGAGGCCTAAAAAATATTACTATAATCAGAATAAAGGTTTCGCTACCGTATTACTTTTTGCCCAACTATTAATATCCGAATTCTCCTACTTCCCAAATTTTATTTCCTCGTTTTTCAAGATTATTGCTCTGAAACCATCAGCCCTTCATCAAGAGCTTCAATAATATCATCAGGATGTTCTAGGCCGATCGAGAGGCGGATTAGATCGGGAGTAAGCCCGCCTTCTCGTTGTTGCGCTTCGCTCAATTGGGAATGGGAAGTCGAAGCGGGATGTAGTACTAAGCTTTTGACATCCCCTACATTGGCTAGGTGTGAGAATAGTGAGATATTATCGATGAATTTAACCGCTGCTTGATAGCCGCCTTTGATCCCGAAGACCACCATTCCGCCGAAGCCATTAGTTAGATACCTTTTGGCGGTGGGATAAGAAGGATCGTCCGGTAACCCCGGATAGCGCACCCAAGCGACGCGTTTGTCTTTTTTCAAAAATTCCGCGACGATTTTAGCGTTTTCCGAATGCCTTGCCATCCGTACCGGGAGAGTCTCCAGGCCTTGAATGAAAATCCAAGCGTTATCCGGTGAGAGAGCGGCTCCCAGATTGCGAAGGGGAACAGTCCGGTAGCGCATAGCGAAAGCGATCGGCGCTAGAGATTCAGGCAGATCGTAAGCCCATTTTAAGCCGTGATAATTCGGATCCGGTTCAGTGAATAAACAAAACTTGGAATCTTTCCAATCGAATTTACCAGAGTCCGTTATAATACCGCCGATGGCGGAACCATGGCCGCCGAGCCATTTGGTAAGAGAATTAATCACGATATCCGCGCCATAATCAATCGTTTTTAGAAGATAAGGGGTGGTAAAAGTACCGTCCACAACCAGGGGTAACCGATGGGCATGAGCGATGGCGGCGACTGCGCCGATATCGGCGAAATCAAGTACCGGATTGCCGATTGTTTCGAGATAAATTAATTTGGTCTTCGGTGTAATGGCTTTCTCGAAATTTTGGGGATCTTTCGGATCCACAAATTTGGCGGTGATTCCGAACTGCGGCAGGATGGCGTCGAACATGGTATAAGTACCACCGTATAAATTGTTGGCGGATACAATTTCATCGCCTTGTTGGGCGATATTAATGATCGCATAATGAATGGCGCTGGTCCCGGAGGCTACCGCTACTGAGGCGGCACCGCCTTCAAGGGCGGCAACGCGTTCTTCCAGGATTGCATTGGTGGGATTGGTTATTCGGGAATAAATATTCCCCAGTTCCTTTAGGGCAAATAGATTGGCTCCATGTTCCGTGCTTTTAAACAGATAAGAACTGGTGCGGTGTACCGGAACTCCTCGCGCTAAAGTGACTGGATCCGGAACTTGGCCGGCATGAACGGCAAGGGTCTCAAAACGATAATCTCTTTTTGACATATGTTTAGCCCTCC
>JBLNDC010000487.1:0-3191 GCA_050261255.1 Bacteroidota bacterium | reverse complement strand
CCGTCAGCGGTGATATTGGTTGTTATACCTTGGGCGCATTGGCTCCGGTGGAGTCCATCGATACTTGCGTCTGTATGGGCGCCAGTATCGGAGTAGCCCATGGCATGGAAAAAGCCCGGGGTCTTGAGTTTGGGAAAAAGACCGTTGCGATTATCGGCGATTCCACCTTCATCCATTCGGGGATTACCGGCTTGATTGATGTAGTCTATAATAAGGGAAACGCTACGGTGATCATTCTCGATAACTCCATCACCGGAATGACCGGCCATCAACCGAATCCGGCCACCGGTTTTACCATCAAAGGAGAACCCACCAGACAGGTGGACCTAGTCCAATTGGCCAAAGCCGTCGGGGTCAACCGGGTCCGGGTAGCGGACCCCTTTGCGATTGATGAGTTTGAAAAAATCGTCCGGGAAGAGACCGCCGCCGCTGAACCGTCGGTGATCATCTCCCAACGCCCCTGCGCTCTCCTGAAGCACGTCAAATATCGAGGCCCCCTCACCATCGATCCGGGCCGTTGTAAAAAATGTAAAATCTGCCTCAAAATCGGTTGCCCGGCCTTGGTCGATCACGGCAACACCGTTCAAATCGATGCAGCCCTCTGCCTCGGTTGCGGGCTTTGCACCAGGCTATGCAAGTTTAACGCGATTGGGAAAGCGGGTGAAGCTAATGACTGAATTGAAGATCATGATTGTCGGCGTCGGCGGCCAAGGGACCTTACTGGCCAGCAGGGTCCTGGGTAACCTGGCCCTAAAGATCGGTACCGATGTGAAGGTATCGGAGATCCATGGTATGTCTCAACGGGGCGGCAGCGTAGTTACCTATGTTATCTTCGGCGCAAAGGTCTATTCGCCGCTGATTGAAAAAGGAGAGGCCGACCTGATTCTGGCTTTCGAAAAATTAGAGGCCTTACGATGGATCGATTACCTTAAAACCGGCGGAAGACTGATCGTCAATGATCAGCGGATCGATCCCATGCCGGTAATCACCGGAAAAGCCAAGTACCCGGATTCCATTATCCAACGTTTGAAAGAACGGGCGCCGCAGACCATCGCCATTGACGCGATGAGGCTCGCCAAAGAATGCGGAAATATCAAAGCAACCAATGTTGTTTTACTGGGGCTGGCCGCCCGGACAATTCCCATCAACAAAAGCGTCTGGCTGGAAGCCCTGCGTGAAGCGGTCCCCCCCAAAACCCTTGAGGTGAACCTTAATGCCTTTGAAGCCGGTTATGCCGCATTCGAAAGTATCTAAAGAGATTAAAAATCCCTCTCCGGTTTTTCCGGGAGGGATTTTCCTTACTTATTTCATTTTAAACGTCTGACAACAAGTTTCATCCTCGGAACCGGCCGGGGTGGCTGAAAGTTGCTTTAGATTTACGTTTGGCGAAAAACCGCCCTCCTCATCGTTTTGAATCACGATCTGTTGGGCATTGCAAAGATTGCCGTCCTCCCAATACTTACAGTTGTTTACGGTACAGTTGACATCGGGCATTCCTCTACATCTCCTTTTTGGAATTGAATATTTCTAGAATACCCAAAATCCCGCTATTAATTCAAAAAAATGAGCCAATCTCTCATGAGCTGTTTCTTTGAGAATAATTAAAAATGAGAAGTCCGATTAATATTACAGAGCCCCCAATATAGGTTGATATATCTGGAACCTCAAGTATTATGACATAACCAAGTATCATTGATAATAATGGTGTAATAAACATATAATTTGAGACATCACTGGTTTTACTAGCGATAGAAAGGGCTTTTGACCACCACAGATAGGCGATTGCGCTCGGAAAGACCCCTAAATAGATTACAACAAAAATCTGTCTCAATGGCGCATTAATTATCTGGGAGACGGCTTCCGGTAAAAAAACCAGCAATAAAAGGGACCCGGCAATAATACTATAGGTGGTTGATTGAAATGCTGAATATTTTTTGGTGTATTGTCTTTGAGTTAAATTATAACCGCTTAAAAGTACTGCGGCTGCAATCATCCATAATACTCCTATGTTTATAGAGAAGACACCATTCCATAGCATCAGAATTAATATGCCTGAGAACTCAATCAGTATTGCCATCCAAGACCAAGCTTTTAATCTTTCTTTAAAAAAAACAACAGCCAATCCAGCGGTAATAATAGGGACTGATGCAATAATAATACTTCCGGTTGTCGATGATAAGGTTGTTGATCCGATATTAAAGGCTACCATGTAAAGGGTAAAACCCAAAAGACCTGATAAAATGAATTTCGGGATATCCCTATAATCCGGAAGCCCGATTTTTTTGATCGTTGCGGCAATTATTAAAACTATTGCCGCAACAAAATATCTTAGAAATCCAAGTCCAAAAGCTGTGAAATAGTCAAGGGCCACTTTTGTAAAAACATATGCCGAAGCCCATAATATTACTGTACCCATGGCTAATATATGGCTTGACTTACAACTCATACTCCCAATGACCTTTCTTTGATTAATTAAGCGCAATTTTATAGTTTAGGTAGAATACACCCGGCAGCCTCATGTGGCGCATCCGGTTTTGATTTACGGCCTGAGGTCGTAATAGGTAGGTTCCATTTTTTCGAATGCTTTTATTAAGTTCAGAACCATAATCTTTTAACTTGCATTTCAATAACAGGAATTGATTATTATAAAATACCCGAAATTTATTTACCCATGAATCAACCAGGGCGACTTTTCCCCTTCCACCAAAACCGCGGAGACATCCCCTTTCCGCTTCAACGCCTCAAGGCATTGGTTTAAATCTGGGGCGGGCCATCTCAAGATCGACCTCAGTTTCCCCCCGGCAACGGCTACGCAATTTCGGATGGTCTGGGCGAGAATTGTAGCCCTGGCTTCTTCCTTGGTAGGAAGGTTCTCCAGGACCCGCCGGGGAACTTGCCGCTCCACCAGATCCCAGGTATGTAAGGTCCACCCTTCCAAAGAGCCGCCCGCCACGGTAATGAAGAAGCGGGATTGGAGCCGCTCCAAAGCAGCGGTGAAGCGGCTGCGTTTGCCAGCGAAAATCGTTTTGACCCTTGCCCACAATTGCCGGGAATCAATCGGGCCGTAATCTTGGATAACCCGGCAGAGGTCCCGTTCAACCACGTTCAACCTACCGTTTTCATATTCATAATCCAAGTCCCCGTCAGGCCCATATACCTTAAGGAAGGCCGGATAGATCTCCCAGTCGATA
>JBLNDC010000486.1:0-4811 GCA_050261255.1 Bacteroidota bacterium | reverse complement strand
TTTGCATTTTTTTTAAATAACCAACCGCTTGTTTGCGGCTGGAAAGATGCAGTTTGCTTAATATTTGTTTCATGTGATATTTAACTGTTCTTTCGGTTAGATATAACTGGGCTCCGATCTCCTTATAGGTGAAACCTTCAGCAACCAATGATAATATTTCCATTTGCCTATCGGTCAACTCTTTAAAAGCCATATCAATAAAAGACTCTTTAGCTGTATCTCTTTTAGCTGTTAAATTAGTAAATAATCTTGAGATAAATCCGTTAGGTAATATCGGCCCATCTTGAGGTAAGTCTTCGATTAGCCGGTTGAATTCATCAATATCAAGGTCCTTAGTTAAAAAACCGGATGCGCCTACTTTCAGGGCTTCAAAAATATATTCTTCATCGTCATAATTGGATAGGATAATAATTTTAATCCAGGGAAATTCCGCTTTAATCAATTGGGTAGCGGTCAAACCGTCACAATTGGGCAGTTGCATCTCCATTAAAATCGTATCTGGTAATAACTTCCGAGTTTGATCCAAAGCCTCTAGCCCGTCCCTGGCCATCCCTACTACGGTAATTCCATGAGACAACGCTAAACTGCGGAGACCTTCCAAGTATAACGGGTGATTATCGTCTAACAATAACTTCATCCATACCCCTCTTTTTTCACCTGGAATAATGAAAAAAACTATGAATCGATCCCTAGGTTTAAAATCCGGGCCAATCAGCCCATAATCCTTTTTGAATCAGAGATTTAAAGTCATTATAAACATACTTCAATTTCAACCCATCTATTCCCTCCATATAAATTTATTAACATTCCTTTGCTTGCCGGCAGATATCCTCAAATTTAGTCCTTTTTTAGATTTCAAAATTCAAAAAAGCCAGCCTTACCTAAGCTGACTATTTTCATCCTTCCAGCGCCGACTCTGCCGAATCAAATTTTGCTTTTTTACGGTATGTAGTGGCTACATAATTTCCTACTATTTTAAATAATCCATCCGCTACAAATTACTACCAATACATTTTTCCATCTAATCTAATTTCTAAAACGAGCCGATTTCAATGATATATTCACTATCAAAATCTACTTTTGGAGGATGGAGCTATGGCTGTTAAGGCTGCTGATTCACAGGTTAGTGAACTCAACTTACCTGGTAAAAAGATTGCCCTGCTTTTAACGATTTACGAACGCTTAGCCGACCGTTATTTTATCCGGGCTAAAATTCTGGATTATACTTTATTAGTCGCATCCATCGTCATTTGCTTGGCCTCATACGTCGACCCAAAAATATTAGGGTATATTAATGTCACTTCTGAAAAATCTTTTATCTTGCTTGGAAGCGGAGCTTTCGTGGTTTTCGCCATTTCCGTATTCTCTTTCATTAGTAATTGGAAAGCCCAAGCTGCTGATTGCGGCCGGGCCGCTGAAATATTGAACCGGCTGAAAGCCGAATGCAACGAAAAGGCCAAAACCGGCAGTCCGGAAGAGAACAAGCAATTACAGATTAAGGCCATCGAATACTTCGCAATCATTAATAATCTACCCAAGATACCTCAAAAAGAATTTCACAAACTGAAGACCCTTCATAAACGCCGCTTGGAGTTGGATCGAATGATCGAACTATACCCGGGCAGTTCGGTTTGGCTCTTAAAGTTCGTAATCCATCTCCGGGCAAACCTCCATGTTCTGTTACGCAAACCAGTGGTTGACGACAGCATAGAGGAAATTGGTTAACTACAAGTGAAGCTTTAAACATTTTCAACCACAGAGCGCACAGGATTCTCAGAGATTATAAGCTATTCTCTGTATTCTCCGTGCCTCTGTGGTTAATTATACTCTCTTTCACTCATGCCTTAAGGCCTCGATCGGATTCAGTCCACTCGCTTTATAGGCGGGATAAACCCCGAAGAACAAACCTACCGCCATGGAAAAAGTGAATGCCAGCGTTACCGCTACTCCAGAAATAGTGATTGTCCAACCAATTGCTTTGCCAATTACAAATGCCATTCCACTTCCCCAAATGATACCGATTGTACCACCGATCAAGCTCAAAGTAACGGCCTCGATTAGGAACAGGAGCAGTATCTCTTCCGGCTGGGCGCCGATAGCTTTCCTGATCCCAATCTCCCGAATCCTTTCAGTGACTGATACCAGCATGATATTCATGATTCCGATTCCGCCGACCAACAACGATACCGCGGCAATCCCCGCCAAGAGCATGGTCATGATCTTCGTCATTTCCTGAGCGGCTGCTAAGAGGTCAGCCATATTGCTCAGGTTGAATTCGTCCTCATCATCAAATTCCACGGTTAAAATTTGGTTGATCCGTTCATAGGTATAATCGACATAAGCTTCGTTTTGTACTTGAACATTGATTTCACTTAAATCTTTATTACCGAAAATTCGCTCCTGTGCGGTGGCCAACGGGATTAAGATGGAGTTGTCTCCATTCCCGGAGCCGTTTTCTCCTTTTCCTTTTAAGACCCCGATGACCTCCAAGCGAACCCCGCCAATCTTTAATTCCTCGCCGATGGGATTTCCTTCGGGAAACAATTCACTGGCGACATAAGATCCGATTACCGCCACCCGCCTCCGGGCTGAACAATCGGCGACGCTGATAAAATTACCATAGGAGACTTGATGATTCCGGACTAAGGCATATTCGGGGGTGCATCCAACTATGGATGTCTTCAAGCTTTGACCTCCGGCTTCAACTGTTTTAATAGCTCTGGCAGCGGGAGCGATCATTTGAATATATTCCGAAGCTTCTTGCACTAGTTCGATGGTATTGTTATTGATTCCGCCTTCGCTGTTTCGTCCGGCCGAAACGATGATCAAGTTGGAACCCATGGCGTTAATTTCTTTGGTTATTTGGCTTTTAGCGCCTTCACCCAAAGAAACCATGGTAATCACCGCTCCAACACCGATAATGATCCCCAACATCGTCAGAAAAGAACGCATTTTATTGGAGCGAAGATTCTTCATGGCCATGATCACATTTTCATTAATTCTCATGATATGGCCACTTCCTTGGTTGCCGGTCGTTGTTTAACCGCCTCTTCCGTGATTACTTTCCCGTCTAAGAAACGGATAATCCGTTGGGTGTATCCGGCAATGTCCGGTTCATGGGTTACCAAGACTATGGTAATTCCACTCCGGTGGAGTTCCTGAAACAAAGCCATAATCTCGATACTGGATTTGGAGTCCAAGTTACCGGTGGGTTCATCCGCCAGAATCAACCGGGGTTGATTGACCAAAGATCTGGCAATGGCCACTCTTTGTTGTTGCCCTCCGGAAAGTTCCTGCGGCATGTGATGGACCCGGTTTACCAGCCCCATCCGAGCTAAGGCGTCAAAAGCGAGTTTACGGCGATGTCCGGCCGGGACTCCGGCATAAACCAGGGGCAGTTCGACATTTTCCAAAGCAGTCAGCCGTGGTAACAGGTTAAAGGATTGAAAGACAAATCCCAATTCCCGGTTGCGAATCACTGCTTGCTCTCTCCGGCTGAGTTTTGCCACTTCATGTCCGTTCAGTAAATAAGAACCGCTGGTCGCCTGATCCAGACAGCCTAAAATATTCATAAAAGTCGATTTACCCGAACCGGACGGCCCCATGATCGCCGCCATCTCACCCTTTTTAATGGATAAAGTGACCCCGGCCAAGGCTCGGACCTCGATAGCGCCGTTACGGTAAATTTTAGTCAATTGATTAACCTTTAACATCCTTTTACCTCCTAATGCCAGGCATCCTGAGACGGGTTCCGCGGTTGAGCCCGGCTGGTCCTTTGGCAATCTCCGGCTTGGCTACCGCTACTTCATCACCTTCCTTGAGTCCTGATTCGACTTCCCAATACTTGCCTCGCTTTAAACCGAGTTCAACCGGGACCGTAACCAAGCGGTCCTCCCGCTTAACTTGGACCAAATCCCGGCCATCTTTTTGAATGACGCTTCCGGCAGGTACCGCCAGAACATCCGTATGTTCCTCGGCCAATACGGTAACATCAACTTGCATCCCTGGTTGTAATCCCCGGGGCGTCCCGTTAAGTTTGATCCGGACCGGAAAATTGACAACTTCTTCGTTTTCCTTGCCTAAGATACTGGTTTCATAGACCAAACCGGCGTTTTCGCTTTGTGCCTTATCTTTTCCGGTAACAATCGCTTTGTGCCCCGGTTTAACCAGATTGATATCGTTCTGATCAATTTGGGCCTCCACACCAATAGCATCCGGTTTTATTACCGTGCCTAACAGGGTTTGGGGGGTCACTCGATCCCCGGGTTGGATATTTATCCAGGCTACTTTACCGGTAAAGGGCGCCCTGATGAAGAGCTTCTCGTTGTCCGCCATATAATATCCGTCGTTTTTATCCTTCAAAGCGTTAAGCCTGCTTTTAGCTTGACTAACCTGCTCACGGTACAAACTGACTTGATGAGTATAACTCTCCAATTGAATAGCGTTAGTCTTTTGGATCCTATTTAAAGCCAACTCGGTAGTCAAGAGGGCTGAAGCTTGGACCAAGTTCAATTCGGCCTGCTTTAAAGCGGTGTCGGCTTCCCGCCATTGGTCCCTTAATACCGAAGATTTAATAGTTAGTAAGATATCGCCTTTTTTTACATAGTCCCCGCCTTTCACATTGATGGCTGCGACAGCTCCTTCGTAATCCGCATAAAGGTCTTTTTTCTCCAAAGCTAATACTTTACCGGTAGCGTCTATTGTTTCATTTAGATTCATTCGTCGGACGGAGAAATATTCATAATTTTGGGTTAGATCGCTTTGGTTATGTTTTTTTATGATCGTTAATAAGGATACCGCCAAAATCAATA
>JBLNDC010000485.1:0-3285 GCA_050261255.1 Bacteroidota bacterium | reverse complement strand
ACTGGATTTTGTGGAAAAGGTCACTTACCAATTGGAGAAAGCCGCCTTTGAATGGGAGATCTTCTCCGAGGTCGAGCCGGACCCGTCGGTGGAGACGGTCCGGAAAGGCTGCGCCGCGATTGAACGGTTCAATCCGGACATCATCATCGCCCTGGGCGGAGGGTCGGCCATTGACGCGGCCAAGGGGATGTGGCTCTTCTACGAGAACCCGGAGACCCAATTCGAAACCCTTCGGCTCAAGTTCGCCGATATCCGGAAACGGGCCTTCAAGTTTCCCCAGTTAGGCAAGAAAGCCACCTTTGTGGCGATACCCACCACCTCCGGGACCGGGTCCGAAGTGACCGCTTTTGCGGTAATTACCGATACCAAACTGAATATCAAGTATCCCCTGGCCGATTATGAGCTGACCCCGGATATCGCCATCATCGATCCGGACCTGGTTTTGACTGTGCCCCAGTCGGTGACCGCCGATACCGGGATGGATGTCTTGACCCATGCCATCGAGTCCTATGTCTCGGTAATGGCCTCCGATTATACGGACGCCCTGGCGGAGAAAGCGATCAAGCTGGTCTTTGAATACTTACCCCGGGCCTATCAAAACGGTCGGGACAAGGAGGCCCGGGAGCGGATGCATAACGCTTCCTGCATCGCCGGTATGGCCTTTACCAATGCCTTTTTAGGGTTGAACCACAGCATGGCCCATATTCTGGGCGGCAAGTTTCACATCCCCCACGGCCGGGCCAATGCGATCCTCATGCCCTATCTGATCGAGTACAATGCTAAAAAACCGACCAAATTTCAAGCTTTTCCCCAATATGAATACCCCCATGCCGACCGGCGCTATGCGGAGATCGCCCGCTTCCTGGGGTTGCCGGCTCAAACTGATGAGGAAGGGGTCGCCAGTTTAATCCGGGCAGTCCGGGAACTGCTCCAAAAGGTGAATATTCCGTTGACCTTGAAAGAAGCGGGAGTTTCCAGGGTATTTTTCGAACAAGAGCTCCAGGAAATGGCGGATATCGCTTTTAACGACCAATGCACCGGTACCAACCCGCGGATGCCTCTGGTCTCGGAGATCGTCGGGATCTACCGGGAGGCTTATGAAGGAGTCAAAGCGGAGAAGGGGATTCCCGTTATGGCGTAAAGTTATAAGAAATTACTTCATTTAATCTCCATAATAGATTACCACGAAGAACACGAAGGAAAATAAAGAATAAAATCTTTAGCTTCGTGCCCTGCGTGGCCTTTGTGGTAAAAAGTTTAACTTTAATTCACGATTCTCTCTTCCGGTATCTAAATTTGGTGAATGTGAAAAAGGGTGTTGTCAATCTTACGACAACCCCTTTTTTTAACTAATATTCAATTGTCGTGCGGTTGCTCCTTACGAAGCTGCCGTTTTTAAAAAACTTTCCTCAGTACCGCGTTGGACAGTCATCTCTTTAACGAGCTTCGGTTGGAGGACTTGCCGTAGATATTCAATGGCATTCTGAGTCATGCCTCCGCCGCACGTAAAGACATCAATGGCGGCGTAACCTCGTTCGGGATAAGTATGAATTGAAATATGGCTTTCCGATAAAAGCAATAATCCCGTGAAGCCTTGGGGTTCAAATTTGTGAGAACGCTCTCCCAAAATAGTCATTTGGGCGCTTTGCGCCGCTTGCCGGAGAGAATCCATCAAAAACTGTGCATCATTGAGCTTTTCGAACTGGCAACCCCAAAAATCAGCCAGAACGTGAGCACCTACAGTATCAAAACACTGCATTCCCCTCACCCCTTCAAAAAAAATAAATCTTCTGGTCAGGAAGAACCTTTTTGACCCATAAGCACCCTGATTTCCCTTTACCCGATGATGCACTAAGGCTCGCCTCGGGATATATGTTAGATCAGGACATATGTACTTGTCGGCGGAAAACTGAAAATTTCACGCTCCCTAAGGTTAATATAAACAAAATTATAATAGCAGATGTCTACTTTGATGTCAATCATTTGAATCAATTATTAAATTGGAAATTTTGAAAGAGATCATCCGTCGCTTCTATCCTGATTTCTCCATGAATATTAGTATCTTGAAAATACTCCGCATGAGTCCGGGGGGAAGCGTCAATGGCTTGGAAACCGACAATCATCATCGTCGTCAAACGCAAACTGCTATATCTAATAATAATGGCTCTGGCAGTGTTCTTTGGTTGGTGGCTCTATCGGGAACCGGTGATCTGGATCAACCTGCCGTTTACGTCGACCATCTCCGGCAAAAAGATCGTAATCGACGCCGGGCATGGCGGGATCGACCCCGGGACCAAGTCCAAGGCTGGTTTGTTGGAGAAAGAGATCAATCTGGATATCGCTTTAAAACTAAAACGGCACCTATCGATGGTGGGCGTATATTGTGTGATGATTCGCGAGACCGACCGGGACTTTTCCGACAGCGGCGGGGATCATGCCACCAAGAAAAGGCGGGACCTGAGTTACCGGACCCGGGTCGCCAATCGAAGCGGAGCGGATCTGTACTTATCGATCCACGCCAATAGCTTCCCCCAAAGTATTTACCAAGGGGCGCAGACCTTTTATAAAAAATCCGACCCTAGGTCGAGATTTCTGGCTGAAGCCATCCAGTATCATCTAGTCAAGAGGTTAGGCCCGAACCGGCGCCGGGCCAGAGCCGGGGACTACCGGGTCCTGAATGATACCGAGATGCCCGGGGTAATGATTGAGGTTGGTTTCTTGTCCAACCCGAAGGAAGCCGAATTGTTGAAGGATGAGGGTTACCAGGACCGGATCGCGAAAGCGATCTTTCATGGCGTGGTCGATTATTTCAGCAACCGAAGACGATGCCCGCCAAAGATTGAAAAGGGGCGGTAGGAATTTGCGATAGTTAGGAGAATCTTATTTTTAAATCTATTACAATTAGTTTTTAGGATGAATATGGGGAGGACTTAACGGAACCGCCAATGAACACTAATAAACGCGAATAAGACCTTATGGTTTAAAAGATTTATTAGCGTTAATTCGCGTGCCTTAGTGGAAAATAATTTAATGGTCTATTATTTATGGCTAGTAGTACATCCCGGGCCTGTCGGGACAGATTAAAGGATGAAAATAGGCGACTAAGCGCTACTGTCACACTCGTGCCTCGCACCTTATGCCTATATACTGAGTTCGCCCACCCCCGGCCCACCGGGGCACGTTAAAGGATGAAAATAGAAGTTAATCAAGCCTATTTTATCTCCCGCAGAGGCGCGGAGACGCTGAGGTGTTGGTCATTCAGGATAGCCCAAGGGTGTTTGTATA
>JBLNDC010000484.1:0-6654 GCA_050261255.1 Bacteroidota bacterium | reverse complement strand
TATCTTTGATCCCTGATATACTGCCATGTTCAGCTACTTCTTTGATTAGTTCCTCACTATAAAAGCTTTCTTGTTTGGCGATAGTTTCAAAGACTCGGTTGACCTCAATCAAACGGTCGTTATCCATAATTTGCCGGACGAACGCCAAACTGAAAAGGGGTTCGATTCCACCGCTGGTATCGCAGATAATGCTGATTGTCCCGGTAGGCGCGATAGTGGTAGTAGTAGCGTTCCGTAATTTGATGCTTTTCTTTTGATCATAAACGCTCCCTTTAAAATTGGGAAATGCTCCCCTGGTTTTCGCTAGTTCCGCCGAAGCTTTTTTGGACTCGCCGTCGATAAAAGCCATTACTTCTTCGGCCAGTTTGATCGCAGACTCGGAGTTATAGGGAATTTGCAAAAGGAATAATAAATCAGCCCACCCCATTACTCCTAAACCGATCTTCCGGTTTCCCTTACTTATCTTCTCAATCTGTTCAACAGGATAACGATTAGCCTCGATAACGTTATCCAAGAAACGGACGGCCAAATGAACAGTCTCACCTAGCTCGTCCCAGTCAATTTCATATTTTTCAGCATCCCCTTTTTTCACCAACGCCGCTAAATTAATCGAACCCAAGTTACAAGATTCAAACGGTAATAACGGTTGTTCGCCGCAAGGATTAGTGCTTTCGATAGCTCCGATATTAGGAGTGGGATTGGCTTCATTCATCCGGTCGATAAAGACGACGCCCGGTTCGCCGCTTTCCCAAGCGGACATGACGATTTTTTCGAAAACTTCTCGGGCTGATAGTTTGCCGACCGGTTGTTTGGTTCGGGGGTTCAGTAAATAGTAATCCTCACCTTTTTCCAAAGCTTCCATGAAGGTGTCGGTGATGGCTACGGAAAGGTTGAAGTTGGTTATTTCACCTTTAACCTTTTTGGCGTCGATAAACTCCAGGATATCCGGGTGATCAACCCGTAAAATACCCATATTGGCGCCGCGCCTGGTTCCTCCTTGCTTTACAGCCTCGGTACTGGCGTTATATACTTTTAAAAAAGAGAGCGGTCCACTGGCGACTCCCCCGGTGCTCCCAACCTGATCGTTCTTAGGCCGGATCCGGGAGAAACTAAACCCGGTTCCGCCGCCGCTTTTATGGATTAATGCCGCAATCTTCAAAGATTCAAAGATACTTTCCATCGAATCTTCAATCGGCAATACGAAACAGGCTGAAAGCTGACCTAATTCACGTCCGGCATTCATTAACGTCGGCGAATTGGGCATGAATTTCTTTTGGTCCATTATCTTGAAGAACGATTCCGCTAATTCCATTGTTGCGGTTTCTTCGGCCCCAAAAGCGGTTGTTTCGATGGCTGCGATATTCTCCGCTACCCGTCGCAGTAAATCCTCGGGCGTTTCAATTACCTGCCCGTCTTCTTTCCGTAAATAACGCCGTTCCAAAACCGCTCTAGCATTAGCAGAAATCTCCATTACCAACGTTCCCCCTTGATACTATATGTTGTTGCCATTAATATTTTATAATACAACATATAGTTTGTCCAACCAATTCTTGTTATTTTTCGGCGAATTATTGGACTATAGATCAAAAAATCACTCTTTCTTGGATTAATACTGTTCTTAACAATTTATTTACAGAACGATATCTTTAACTTCTCTATATTAATAAAATCAAATCCCAAAACATTTTTCACCGCTAACGGATTTTGCCGGGACACGATCGAAACTTTCTTGCTCCCAACAAAAAAAGGCCGATAGGCCTTTTCAAGTATAATTTTTCATTTGGCATATTTCTAGTTCTGATCAATAAAAGTTTTATACCCTTTTCCGGTCAATTCGGCCTTGAGGCGTTCCGCATTGGCTTGGGATCCAAAAGCTCCTACTTGCACTGCAAATGGTGGGTTATTACCGACATATACCGGGTATCCCAAAGACTCCAATTGAGCGGAAACAGCCAAGGCGTCTTTGCGATTCGAATAAGGACCCACCCTGACCTTATATTTAACTGTTACAGATGGAGTAATTGGAATTGCGGTCTCAGTTGAATTAGAAATTGGATCCTCGGAAACCTGGCCGGAGTTTAAATCTAATTCATTCGACAAATCAACCGGTTTTAAAGAACTGCTTTCCGAACCCACCGGGGCACCGGGCTGGTCCTTAACCCATCCCTCGAAAAGGAGTCCAAAAACCACTCCCAAAGAGATTGCTAAAAATGAAAAAAAGATCAGACCGGCAGTTTTGGATAATAAATTAGTTACTGTTTTTAATCCTTTATGCTCCAATGAATGCACCCCCCTATTAGTATGGACAATTCTCTCAATAAAGGATACTACCGAATCCGAAAAATATTCCTTAGAAATAATAATATTTTAACTTTGATCGTTACTTTAATAAGCGGTTTATCCGGAAATTATCTTCGATACAATTTACTAAGCTACATTGTACCAAATTAGATCGTCCCGTACTATTTCTTTCGGAAATTTATCAGAAAGGGTTTAGATTAATCATTGACAATTATTGGGTTGAGGGATATAATGGTTTAAATTTTATCCAAACTTAAGGAGGGATCGTTTTGGCCGTTTTTTATTCTGAACCTAGCCGTACCTTTAGTGAATACCTTTTAATCCCCAATTTAACTACCAAAGATTGCATAACCGATCATGTTTCACTCAAGACGCCGATTACCAAATACCGTACCGGCGAAAATCCTTCGCTCTCACTCAACATTCCGTTTGCCTCCGCGATTATGCAAGCCGTCTCCGACCACCAAATGGCGATTGCGCTTGCCAGATGCGGAGGCATTTCTTTTATTTACGGTTCCCAATCCGTCGCCTCACAGGTGGAAATGGTCCGCAAGGTAAAAAACTACAAAGCCGGTTTTGTAATCAGTGATTCTAATCTTAGACCCGAAGATACTTTAAAAGATGTCATCGGCTTGACCCAAAGAACCGGCCATTCCACCATCGCCATCACCGCCGACGGTTCAGCTGCTGGTAAATTGATGGGGATTGTAACCAGCCGCGATTATCGAATTGCCAAATGCCCCTTAGAAACGAAGATTAAGGAATTCATGACTCCCTTCGCCAAATTGGTCTGTGGCGAAGAAGGGATCACTCTCTCCGAAGCCAATGATCTGATCTGGGAACACAAATTGAATTGCCTTCCCATCATCGACCAAGACCGCAACCTGCGCTACCTCGTTTTTCGTAAAGATTATACCGCTCACAAAGAGAATCCTGCTGAATTACTGGACCATCATAAGCGGCTGGTTACCGGAGCAGGCATCAATAGCCGCGACTACCGGGAAAGGGTCCCGGCCTTAGTGGAAGCCGGAGCGGATCTATTATGCATTGATTCTTCGGACGGGTTTAACGAATGGCAAGGCGAAACTCTGAAGTGGATTAAAGAAACATACGGTGAAGATGTCAAAGTCGGCGGCGGTAATGTGGTTGACCGCGACGGATTCAGATATCTTGCCGAACAAGGAGCTGACTTCGTTAAAGTGGGTATCGGCGGAGGGTCGATCTGTATCACCCGGGAACAAAAAGGGATCGGCCGGGGCCAAGCTACTGCAGTTATTGAAGTGGCTGCCGCCAGAGATGAATATTTTCGGGAAACCGGGGTTTATATCCCGATTTGCTCGGATGGAGGAATCGTCCATGATTATCATATCGTACTGGCTTTGGCTATGGGCGCCGACTTTGTAATGATGGGCCGTTACTTTGCCAGATTTGACGAGAGCCCGGCCAGAAAAGTCCGGAAAGGCATGAGTTACGTCAAGGAATTCTGGGGTGAAGGCTCTAACCGCGCCCGCAATTGGCAACGCTATGACATGGGCGGCGAGCAAAAGTTATCTTTCGAGGAAGGAATCGACTGTTACGTACCATATGCGGGTAATCTCAAAGACAACCTGGATCTCTCCATTAGTAAGATCAAATCCACCATGTGTAACTGCGGCGCAACCTCCATTCCTGAGTTGCAAAAAAAGGCCAGGATTACGCTGGTTTCGGCGATCAGTATCCGCGAAGGCGGCGCCCATGATGTTATTTTAAAACAGGAAGAAGATTTCGGGAAGTTTATATGATCACAGATGACGCAGATTAAGCTGATATCGCTGATTTCATGGATTTTGCTGTCACAGATATAGTAACTGTCGAAACATGGATAACGTAAATGGCACAGATTCATACCAATCCAAATTTATTAACTACTTATATACCTCTTTCCGATGTCCAATCATGACGACCAAAACCAAAAGCTGGTCGTCATGGACTTCGTAGATTACACGATATGCACCTATTCGAATACGCCAAGCGGAACGTCCGGCCAATTTTTTGCAACCCGCCGGACGGGGATCATTTGCAAGGTTGCGAATTGCTAAAATGACGCTCGGTTGGTCCCGACGAGCGATCTTAGAAAGCTGCTTCTGAGCAGAACGCAGTATATTTACAGTATATTTCACGTATTGTAACCTTCTTCGAGCTCACGTACAGCTTGCTCAAAGGGTATCCTATCTTGAGGTCCAGCTTTTGCTTGGTCATAAGCGCGAATATCTTCTAATTCTTCCAGCTCCTCCAGGACCTTTTCCCATTCCTCAAAAGACAAAAGTACGGCTTTATATTGCTTATTCTCATCGATAACATATTGAGGATGTACCGTAATCACTATATCCCCCCCTTATACATTTACCGTTCAAGTAAAGACAATTCAATTTCATTTATATTATACTTCATTTTTCAGGGGAAAAATATAAATCATCTCGACTATGACTTTAGCTATTTAAACAAAATACTCCTTGATTTTCTGAGCCGTCTCTGCCATGAGTTTTTGATAATCATGAAACATTTTCGGAATGATCACTCCCGGTAGGACTATCGCTCCGGCGGCTGTTAATTCCTTATCGAGTAGCGCGATCGCCTGCTTGCCGCCCATCCCCGGCAAGGGAAATCCCATGGTCACAAAGGGTAGTACTTTTTTGCCCTTGATATTTTTCAACTCCTTGACTGCGGCATAGATTACCGGAGAAGCGGAAAAAGCCCAGACCGGACCTCCGACCAACAAGGCCTCGTATTTACTGCCATCGGGAAGATTGGTAACTTTAAACGGCGGCGCGGAACGGACCGATCCAAAATTAACCGGAGCGTCGGTCTGGAGATCGACCAACTCGACCTGATGGCCTCCCTCCCGCAGCGTACCGCCGATCAGATGACCGAAACCTAAAGTAGTCCCGGTTTTGGAATGGAAGATGATACCGATTTTCATTGACGTTCCTCCTTAGAGTCTTATACTATTCATCCTTAAACAAAAACTTTTAACCGCTTCGGCAATAGCTCGATCTCAAGCCGCCGCGCCTCCAGATAGGGGATTTCTCCATCCACCTCAACCACTTCCGGCTCGGTCGTCTCGATAAAGACCTTTTTTGCGCGGTATAGTTTTACAACCGGTTCATTAAGGTGTTCCCCCTTCATGAGAACAGGGACCAATCGCATAATATTCAAACGATCCACCGCTTTGGTAACCAGCACGTCAAAAAAACCGTCATCGGCGGCGGCCTCCGGGCAAACCCAAAATCCGCTCCCGAAACACCGTCCATTCATGATCGCCGTCAATGTCGCCTCCTGTTCGAAAGGAGGCAGATCGTCCAATTGGAGCCGGAGCCGGGGGATTTTATAATCGATCAAAGTCTTAATGACCGCGGTCAGGTAAGCCGAAAGGCCGGTTAGAAATCGGGGGATTTGCCTTAAGTTGAAAGTGGTCTGAGCCCCAAAGCCTACATCCATCCCGTTCATAAAATAATGTGCCCCGTCGTCCAACTCCGGGCGGATTGGACCACCCTGAATCTTACCTACATCAAATGAGTGCGTCCGGCCGGCGGTGATTTTGGGTAAGACTTCTCGCCAATTAAACACTTTACCGCCGATGGACGTCTTCGGTGGGATCATCTTGGCAAAATCGTCTCCGTTTCCAAGGGGAATGACACCTAAAGGAATAGTCTCCTCTTCATTTGACGCCCGTAACAATCCGTTGACGATCTCATGAATTGTTCCATCACCACCGACGCCGACCACCGCGTCAAATTTTCCCGGGGCTTCTTGGGCCAAGCGTACCGCATCCAAGGGAGCATTGGTCGGGGCAACATCAAACTTTAAACCCGATTCATGTAAAGCTTCTTCTACCTGGGGCCAATGCTCCAATACCCGTCCTCGTCCGGCAGTGGGGTTGTAGATCACTAAAATCCTTTGAATGAAGATCATCCCCTTTTATTTTAAGGAATTGCATAATTGATGATTTAAGCTTTGGCTCACAATATATTGATAGATACATTTGGGCTAGTCACTATATATGGTGGCCGAAGGGTTTATTAAGGTAATTATGGAATTCCCTCATTTGGGAATCATAAAATTACCTACTAAAATTCGGCTTCTGTTAATTAACTCCTTCTCTTTTTACTTCTAATCCAGCCTTCCAACTATGGAATGAGAGGACTGAACATATCCAGCCATCAATTTTATACAAACCGGCGGCATAGGAATATCCTCCTTTGCCGCCGGTTGAATAAAAAATCTTCCCAATTTCTACTTAGAAAATACTTTCGTGCTTTTTTGAACTTTGACAAACAAATAGGTTATGCTGCTGGTTCAATGGTAACTTTAAAG
>JBLNDC010000483.1:0-3491 GCA_050261255.1 Bacteroidota bacterium | reverse complement strand
TTGGACAAGGTTTTTCGCCAAGGGACGGGGTGTGAATTAATAGATCAAACAGGCGAAAAATATTTGGATTTTATCGCATCTTATGGGGCATTGCCCTTTGGTTTTAATCATCCGGAGATTTGGGCGGCAGTCAATGAAGTTCAGTCAAGCGGGGAGCCTAGTATGATTCAGCCCTCTTTCTTGGCCGCTGCCGGGGAATTGGCGCGAGAGTTGGTAAAAGTCGCTCCGGAAGGGATCCAGTACGTTACCTATGCCAATAGCGGCGCCGAAGCCAATGAAGCCGCCTTCAAATTAGCCAGGATTTATACGAAACGGTTGGGAGTTCTCACTACCGAAAATAGCTTTCACGGCAAGACTTTAGGCGCCTTATCGGCGACCGGCAAAGACTCCTATCAGAAAGGTTTCGGAGCGCCGGTGCCCGGGTTTGACCGGGTTCCTTATGGCGATCTCAACCGGTTGGAAGAAGCCTTGAAGTTAAAACCCGACAATTACGCGGCTTTTATCGTCGAACCGATTCAAGGTGAGGGTGGCATCATCATTCCTCCGGAAGGGTATCTCCGTGGAGCGCTGGAAATTTGTCATCGTTATGGAGTCCTGCTAATCGTGGATGAAGTCCAAACCGGCCTTGGACGGACCGGCCGGATGTTTGCTTGTGAAGCTGATGGGATTACACCCGATATCATTACCATCGCCAAAGCTCTTGGCGGCGGAATCATTCCCATCGGCGCATGTCTGTGTACTGAGGAAGTATACACTGAAGACTTCGCCTTAAAGCATTCTTCGACTTTTGCCGGGAACACCCTTGCTTGTCGGGTTGGGTTAAAAGTCCTTCAGCTTTTAAACCGCGGTCAGGGGCAATTGATTAAAGAAGTTGCGGCAAAGGGTAAATATTTATTGGATCGTTTAACTAATATTCAGAAACAGTATGGGTCGGTCATCGCCGCTGTACGAGGCCGCGGGCTAATGCTGGGCTTGGAGTTGGGAGTGACCCAGGAAAATCTGCCCGGTACTTTATTGGGTATCATGGCCGAGCAAGAGTTTTTATCACCGGTTGTTTCCAGTTATTTATTGAATGTCGAAAAAATTAGAGTAGCTCCTACTTTAAATGGGGCCGACGTAATTCGCTTAGAACCGCCTTTGATTATCAGCGAGGCCGATTGTAAAAAGGCGATGGACGCCATTGAACGAATGGCTTCTTGTTTGGCTACTGGCAATACCGCTTTATTCTTGTCTCATTTAGTGGGACATGCCACACCCAAAAACATGCCGCCCAAGTTGGTCCCGAAAGAACCGGTCCACCCCAGCGGGCTTCCGGAAGAAGGCCGATTTGCCTTTCTGGTCCATCCTCTCTATTTAAAAAACTACTTAGAATTTGACCAAACTTTAGAGGCATTCTCCGAACCGGAATTGCAGAATTTAGTTAACCGTTGGAACGACTTGGTTGACCCCTTTGTAGTAGCCAAGACCAAGATTACTTCGAAGACCGGCGCTACTGCTTATGGGGAATTCATTTGCGTCTGCCGTACTTCGGAAGAGCTGATGAACCTGCCTAAAGAACAGGTCCAAGCTCAATTGGAAGCAGCCGTTAAGCTCGCTAAAGGACGAGGAGCAGGCATTGTAGGGTTAGGGGCTTATACTTCTGTTGTCACAAAAGGAGGCCGGGATCTCCGTAACTTAGGAGTTGCCCTAACCACCGGCAATAGTTATACGGTCTCGGCCGCGGTTGATGCTACTTTGGAAGCTGCCAGACGTCTCGATGTGCCTATCGATCAGACAATTGCCGCGGTTGTCGGGGCTACCGGTTCCATTGGACGAAATACCGCCATTTTCTTGGCTGAAAAAGTGCACTCTTTGATTCTGATCGGAAATCCGATGAACCAGGAACACAGCAGACGGCGGCTAATGAAGCTGGTCGCCGAGATTTATCAACACTTAAATCAAAATGTGATTCGGGACGGCGGCGCAATTTATCAATGGGTCAAGGATCATCCCCAGATGCCTGCTCCGGATGGGCCCATCGAAGAGTATCAAAATTTCGCGGAACTAGTCCAAGGCAATTCACCGGTTATCTATACGGTTGAGATCGAAAATTATCTGCCCCAAGCGGATATAGTAGTGACCGCCACCAGTCAAGTCAGTAGTTTGATAACTCCGGCCATGTTGAAATTCGGCTCAGTTGTTTGTGATGTTTCCAGGCCGCCCGATGTAAGTCTGGAAGTTAAGGAAGCCCGGCCGGATGTCTTGGTGATCGACGGAGGAGTAATGGCGGTGCCGGGTTGTCCCGATTTGGGATGGGACTTCGGATTTGAACAGGGACAAGCTTACGCCTGTATGTCGGAGACGATGATGTTGGCCCTGGAACACCATTATGAACATTTTGGATTAGGGATTGACATTAACGCCGCTACCGTCGCCCATACTAGGAAACTGGCGGAAAAACACGGCTTTAAGCTGGCTGGATTCCGCAGTTTCGACCGGCCCTTGTCCGAGGAAGCCTGGGAAAAGGTGATTAAAGCCCGGAGTCAATATCAAAGGCCATCGGTGGTCAGTTTATAATAACATTATAAAATAATGAGAGCCTGCAGAAGCAGGCTTTTTCTTTAAGTCATAAAAATCAGCTTTTAAATCTATCTCAGCCGTTATTAATATTTCTATTTGCGAATTTTAATAACCCCTACATCCCCCTGGGCCTCAATCTCGGTTTTAAACTGGCTTGAATAAGCCCGCATGTCGTTTAGGACCCGTTGGGCTTCCTCTCCTTTATGAAGCCGGGGTTGAAATTGAACTACGGGATTTAAAACATTGATTGGGTATAGTCTCGCTTCATTCAAACCGCTTTGATCACAATGAATTTCTAAAATAATGCTATCCTTGACTCTTTTTGAATATGAGCCGAAGACGTAATTTCCCAAACTATAGGCGATGAGGCCTCCCTTATAAACTTCAATCCCCTGAAGCACATGGGGGTGATGGCCGAGCACTACTGAAGCTCCGGAATCAATCGCCAACCGTCCGCAGTTTTTCTGGTAGGCTGACGGATAGTTTTGCAATTCCTTGCTCCAGTGGAAAGAGACTATTACATGGTCAACTAAAGCTTTCGCTTTTTTAATGTCCGCCACAAAAAAGGTCGGATTACCGTATGGGGTCCCGGGACGGCTTGAGTTGGCCCAAAAAATTTCCGGATAAGTCAATGAATAAGCCAGAAAAGCGAATTTAGTTCCGTCCGGGGCGCTAAGAATCGCTGCTTGCCGGGCCTCGGCAAGGTTATTACCTGCCCCTGTCCGGGCAATTTTAGCATTGTCCAGCGTCGTTAGTGTATCTTGCAAAGCGATGGGTCCGTAATCCATCATATGGTTGTTGGCGAGGGTTAGAATATCGAAGCCTGCTTTAACCAATGACTCTACCGTGCCGGGGTCAGCCCGTAACAACCAGGTTTTTTCAGTATATACCGATCCCCGTTTTGAAAGCGGCGCTTCCAAATTGCCCACTAA
>JBLNDC010000482.1:0-12663 GCA_050261255.1 Bacteroidota bacterium | reverse complement strand
CAGGAATCGGCCAGATTATATGCGGACGAACAAGTAATAGAAAACACCGGCATGAAGGATTTGGATATGCTGCTTGTCAATGAATTTATCGAAAAGCGGTTGGAGGAAAAAGTAGAAGACGCTAACTCGCCGTTAGAAAATATTCTCAACAACATGAAAATTCTCTCCGGGAAAAAATGCACACTGGCCGGTTTACTTCTCTTTACGAAGAAAAAAAACCTGGCTCTCTCTCATTACGGCATCGGCGCCATATCCTGGTACGGGAATGACCTTAGCGGAACGGAGTATAGAGACAGCGAAGATATTCAGGGAAATGCGGCAAAGCTGTTTGCGGACGGGATGGGCTTTCTCAAAAGGCAATTGCGTAAATTGCAAAATGGGCAAGGCTTTAATTCTTTGGGAATATTGGAAATACCGGAAATCGCCTTGGAAGAAGCTTTGGTCAACGCCATTGTCCACCGCAATTATTTTATCAACAGCAATATCAGGCTGCTCGTGTTTGATAAGCGAGTGGTGATCATCAGCCCCGGCCTCTTGCCAAATACTTTGAGCGTGGAATCGATCAAAACCGGAGTCCATGTCGTTAGGAACCCTATTTTACTTTCACATATCAAAGACATCCCCGGAGTTCCCTATCGCGGCATGGGCACCGGCGTGAGCAGGATCGTAAAAGCTGTAAGGAAGCGGGAATAAAGGTGGAGTTTATCAATGATGCGGAAGCGGAACAGTTTAAGGTGATCTTTTGGCGGAAAGCAATGGAATGATGAGGAAATAGATTAAAAAACATGAATCCTTCACCAAACATTATCCATGATTTAATCTCCGCCGGTTTATCACGATGGAAAAAGGCTTACATCCAATTGGAGAACCTATACCGGTTCGTTGAGGAAACAAAACAGGAGATAAACCTGGACCTCCCTGAAGGCCGGATGAGTTTTGTTCAGGCTATACAGGCATTGATAGACGAAAGATTATTATCACCGGTAGAATCTTCTTCAGTCAACAGTCAGGGATTATATTCGAAATACAGGTTAATCAGGGAAAAACAAGAAGATAATGATATCAAGGAAGAAATCATCCGGGAACTTGTAAGCCCCATTAAAGTTGATTATTATCTTTCCCACACCGGCGAGTATCGCAAAGACCGCCGATATATCGGTATTATCTCAAATTTCCTAAAACGCGGCCGGATCGATGAAGTAAGTATCAATGAACGGGCGTTTCAGTTATTCGGCGATGAAAAATTTTTTATCGGCGGCGAAAGCGGGCGCAGCCCGGGGGAGAGAATATTGAAAAACCTGGGTCTTTCTTGGGCGGACCTGGGCTGTTACATCACGTATGAGCCGTTTTTTTGTTTTTTTAAACCGGACTATAAGAAGGTTGAAATCAGGGATGTCTATATTATTGAGAACAAAGATACTTTCTGGTCTTTTAAAAAACTCTTATTTGAGCACGGTTCATGGTTGAAGGCGGATTTTTTGATTTACGGAGAAGGCAAAAAGATCTTAAACAGCTTCCGCTTTGTGGAAGAATACGGTTTATCCGCTCATGATCGATATCACTATTTTGGCGATTTGGATGCCGAGGGGGTTAACATCTTGATCCGGCTCAAACAGAGTTATCAATCATACGATATTACCCCTTTTATCGATGCCTATTTAAGATTAATCGATATTGTGCAAGCCTACCGGTCTTCCAAAAGCAATCAGGAGATTAACCCTGGTTTTATAAAGGAGTTTTTAGATTTTTTTCAACCCGTCTATCACGATCAAATGTTGAAGATTCTCAAAAACGGCTATTATATTCCCCAGGAATCCTTGTCGTTAACGCGATTAAAACAGTATTACGGGAAGAAAGGCTAAGCTGATGGCCATCAATGAACCCATAAATGAAACGCCAAAGGATAGCGTTGATTCTTCTAATGAACTGGAAGCAACCAATGAAATAGACGCGCTCATCCGGGATATCTGTTCCGAACTTGACGAGCGAATGGATAATATTAAAATCTACTACCCGTTCCTGGATATTCAGAGACGAAGCAGATTAAAGAATAAGGCCCGGTTTGAACTGCCTGAGCTGTGTATGGCGGTTATTGCTTATTTACTGAACGAGGGAAAACTTAAGTATAAAGGAATAAGCTTAAACGATATCGCCAATTTTATCCGCATCCTGGTGGACAGGCTATATCAAGAGTCGATTGATGAAACGGAAGCCAAGGATTTGGCCTCGCAAGTTTTGGATGAACTGCAAAACGGCGGCGTAAATTTTATATTTCAATATTACAGCTATGCTGCGGGCCAACCCAAGGAAAAAATGATTAAACTGATCGAAATGAAACTGGGGGAGAATAATCAGTTTTATTACTATCTGACCAAACAAGGGCTGGACTTTTATTTAAAAACGAAAGAATTTCCGGAAGAAACCCAAATAACCATCAACTTGCTTTTGTTTAAAAAACAGATTGAAAAGGGAGCCTTTGAATTTGCCTTGGAAACGGTGAAACGGCTTAACATGGAAGTCCAGCGCAAGATTGAAAGAAAGAATTGGCTTTTAGACCTGCTGATGTTTGGAGGCAAGGAAGGCGCATCGGCTTACCGGGAATACCATCGCTCGACTTTTCTTCAGCTTGATGAAGAAAAACAATTGTTCCAGGATGTTAGAAACCTGCTAAATGATGTCTATATGGATTACGCCGGGAAGATGAGCCAAAAGAACCTGACGGAGAAAGAAAAAAAGGCTTTTATCTTAATCAAGAAAATTGAAAAAGAAATGAAGCAGGCAATGCATGCCCATACTCAACTGTTGAAAGATGCGGCGGCGCTTACCAGCGAATATGATCGTATCCTGAAGCTGCGGAGAAAAGCTGCTTTTTCCGAAAGGTTTAATTTTAGAGGAGAATTTGAACGGGTCGTGGCCGGCGGCAATAAAGCGGAGGTCCTCGGTTTTTTTACCCGGCCGTTCTTACATCCAACACTCAAAAAGATGTTTAACCCGTTAAAGGTCTTTCAACCGCAACGCGTCTTTACTGGCAGCGGCAATGAAGATTCCGAACTGGAGGCCGAGCCTGGCATCATTGAAAAAGAAACTTTGGATGAAGCGGTTCGTAAACGGGTCAATACCAATTTTGCTAAACTTGCCGCCTCCTTCCTCCATACTCTGGTTAAGCGGAAAGAATTCTCTTTGCTTGCCTGGTGCGAGGAGTTAAAAAGAGAGTATGGTAAAAACGTATTTGAAAACCCGGATTTTATCGCCTTTATCATTGAACTTAACAAAGGCAAGGAACCGGGTTCATACGTGAAGCGGTTCTCCATCAAAAAAATTACCGATGCCGCAAATGATTTGTCCTTATTAGAGGAGATATTTAAAAAAACTATTATGGAACAGAGGCTAAAAATGGAATTTGACTTTATTGAAGTGGCATCCTTTCCGGATGAGGATATTGACCTTGATTTTGGGGTGAAGATCACCAATTTGGCTTTTAGGGGTGTTATTGAAAGATGAATACCGCATTCAAGGATACACTGGAGACAGCGCTGGAATTGTTTAATATTTTACTTGCCGGAGAAGAGATCAGCCGCAATAAGAATAAGGAGCTCTATGAAAAATTCGTTTATGATACCGATGTTGAAGAATTACTGGCATTTATCGCCGCAAAAAACGGGTTGCAGATTTACAGATATAACGAACGTCTTTTTATAAGTCCGGGGGTTGAAAACAAGGTCTTCGGCTACACCAATGACGAGCTAAAAAGGCGCATACCTTATATTTCCAGAAACGACGAACTTTACCTCGGCTATTTTATCATCATGACCTTAATAACTATGTTCTACAAAGAATCCGGGCTGGACACGCCGATCAACTATGTAAAGTATGCCGACTTAATTGCGGAGGTTTCCGGGAAGTTTGAAGCTTTAATCAAGCTGGAAGATTTGGAAAAAGTCAGCCAAGACAATCAATTCAACTTCGCGGATATCTGCAAGGTATGGCAAAAGCTCCCCGACGCCAGAGAGGACCAACCAGGCGGCAAAAATGATAAAGTGGCATTCGTTAAAAACATTTGCCAGTTCTTACAGGAAGAGGAGTTAATCAAAATTGACGAGGAAAGAAAGCTGATCTTTCCGCTGGATCGGTTTAAAGCCATCGTCTATAACTTTTTTGAGGAAAAAGAGAACAAAAACGTTCTCTTCGATTTCGTTTACAATCTGGGGGGTTGATGCCTGATGCCGCATATCAATAGAATACGCCTGGTTAATGTGGCTTTTAACGACGCCAAATCAATATATGACGATTTTCTGATGAACTTCAACGGCAAGTCCGCCACCTACGATTTGGAAAACGGCGGCGGAAAATCCGTTTTAATTATGATGCTCCTCCAGGTTGTCCTCCCCAATACGTCATTAAGAGAAGACAAACCCTTAAAAAATATCTTCTCCGGCGGCAAAGACCGGACCTCCCATGTACTGGTCGAATGGCTGCTGGATGACGGAGACAGATACAAATACCTGCTTACGGGATTTACCGCGCGTAAATTAAAAAATAGAGACGACCAAAATTCCGGCGATAATCTTCCGGCCGAGGATACAGATATTCAAAACATTGGGGTTGATTATTTTAATTATTACCATCTTTATAATTCACCCAATGATTACGATCTAAAACATTTGCCTTTGACCCAGCGGCTTGGCGGTCAAAGAAAAATCATGGGCTTTGAAGAACTGAAGAACCTCATCCGGAGTCTCCGGCAAAAAAATTATCCGGTTGAGTATTTTAACAAAAGGGGCGATTATCTGAATTTCTTAAGCATGTATAACCTGATCGATACGGAATGGAAAATTATTCAGGAGATCAACAGCGGTGAAAATAATATCGAGAATTATTTCCGGGAAAACAAGACATCCCGGCGTTTAATCGAAAATTTGCTGTTAAAGATCATTGAGGACGTTGACTCGGTCCATAAAGCTTCCTCAACTTTTGATAATAATCAAAATAAAATGCTGGCGGATACTCTCATCGAAATCCGTCAGAATCTGGACAGGTTGCTAAAGGATAAGCAGCATCTGGAGGAATACAAACAAATCATTGATTTTTATAATAAAATCAAAGAAATAGACGAAAGAATGCGCCAAGATTTCGTTGATTTAAATGCTTATCGTTCTTTGGCGATAAAATTGGGCAATAGATTGGTCGGTGAAATAGAGAGAATAAATATAGAAATCGCTGAGATCAACAATAATTTGTTTGAAGTTAAAGGAAAAATTGCTGTTTGCAATACACAAAAGCAGCTTTTAGAGATCCAAAGGGTTGATTTGGAAAAACGGTCTGTAGAAAATGAACTGGCGGAGAGAGAGGCCGCTAGAGAAAATATTAGGAGTCAAGCCGGAACGCTTCAAGAGAAATACCGGTTCTTTTCCGCTCAAAACGAATTTCTCAACTATAAAGAGGAGAAATTGCGTTTTTCCAAAGCGGAAGAGGGATTGCAAAATCAACTGAAAACTGATGAAGGGATTTTCGCGGAATATCAAAACACCGGCTATAGTTACCGGCTGGCCGTGGAAAATGTAATGGCGGAGTTAGCACATGATTTAAATCAAATTGAAAGTAGTCTTTCCGAAGTAAAAACGGAGATAGAACAAACGGACGGCAAAATTAAAGATTTAAAAAATCAGGAAGGTAGGTTGCAAGGAATACTTTCTAAACTATTTGAAGAAAAAGAGCGCTTAACAAAGGTAGCGGAGAATTTAGGACACAAGCTTCAAGAAATGGACTTAGCCAGAGCCATTTTAACACCGGATGAATTTGTCAACAATTTGGAAGGTGAACTTGAAAGCTTGACATCTGAGATCCAAACATTAGCGGTAGATCTATCAAATGCCCGAAATATGGAACAAGAATTATCCATGCAGCTCAATAACTTGAACGGAGAAGAAAAACTGATTGAAGAACGATTGAAATTCCCGAAAAGTTTTATAGCTGATTATCAAAAGGAAAAGGATGATCTATTGCGAACAGCCACCCTCTATGACGCTCCAAACAGCCTGGAGGAGTTGGAGGATAAAATATTTCAAGCCATTACCGGCATAGAGGGTCAGATCTTAGAGAAAAAGATACAGCTCGATAATAAATCGCGAAAAAAATTGATCTTCGAGAAGTATCAATTCTACGTTCCCAACGAAGAAGTATTTGCTTTGGAAGAGGTATTAAAGAAAAAAGTTGTCTATGTAAAAACCGGTCCGGAGTATCTGGAGAATCTACCGGAAGAAGCCAAAAAGGAACTAATTCGGAAAATCCCGTTAATACCTTATGCTGTTTTAGTGGATAACGCCAGTTTCCTTAAATTGCGGAACGGCAACATAAAGATCGAAGGTTTTGCCGGCGATTATCCGGTGCCCGTATTAAACGTTGATTTAATCCGGGAGAATCAAGCCCTGGATCAAGGGGGCATCATCTTTTCATTAAGTGAGACCGGCCTCTTTGTGGATAAAAATAAATTTAATGCATATAAAAATACTCTTGATACCGATATTAAAAAGCTTACCGGGGTTATCGAAGGGCTTCGGGAAACTTTGGCCAATTACCGAACCGACTGCGATAAACTCAAATCCTATCATCAACGGTTCAGCGAAGAAATTGTCGCCGAAAAACTGAAGGCGATTAAAGAATTGGAGAATGAAAAGGAAAAATGTCGCCGACTGCAGCGGGAAACAAGAGAAAAAGTCGAAATTAACAAAACGGCTATCCTTGAATACAACAAGAGACTGGAGGAATTGGAAAAAAGGAAACTATCAATCACAGAATCCATTGGTACTTTAAAAGAGTTTATCGAAGACCAAAAAGAGATTTCAGCTAAGAATAAAGCGATCAGTGATTTTGAGGTTGCAGTAAAGAAAATCCAGCGTCAAATAGTCGATTTGAATTCAGCGGTCCAAACAGCGAAGCTTGGGATCGGCGACTTGAATAATAACAAAATACAAATCAACATTAGTCTTAAAGGGTATCAAGACGAGTTTAACAATCTCAATCTGGCGGGATTTAACAATGGCGAAATCTTGGAATTCCCGTTTGATTCATTAAAAAGCAAGTTTATGGCCTTAGATGAACGTGTAAAGTATAAAAACATCGAAATAACAAATTTAAAAGAAACCATGGCGCAATGCCAAAAAAGAACCGATGATATTGCCAAAAGAATCAACCGTGAATTTAGCTTGACTGTCGAGGATTTTATAACCAGGGAAGAACAAGGTGAGATTTTTACCGCCGTTTCCGACGACTATATCCTGACCTTAAAAAAGGGTATCGATGATTTAAACCGGCAAGAACGAGAAATTAATCTGGATATAGGGAAGCTTGGTAACAAGGTATCCGCTTTGGGGGGCAAAATCGAAGAAAAGAAAAATCATTTGCCTGAAGGTGTTTTTTATGAGTACAATCAGGAATACGATGATTTCGGGTTAATTGATCAAAGAATCGCTGATTTGAAAAGGCTGCTGGCCCAGTATGAACAGGATAAGATCAATTTGGAAAACGACGAGCGGCGTTTGGAAAATCAAAAAGATCAGTTCAACCGGGAATTGGATAAATTCCAGGAATTTATGGCCAGAGAGAACATTGCCGGAAATACCAATGAGATCGCGGCTGAACTGCTTTCTTATAAGGATTTTTTTAATATTTATGATCAACTGGAAAAAGAGATTGAACGCAAAAAAGAATACTGGGGCAAAGAAATAAAAAATATTACGGCTCAGACAGAAAGCTTCTATATTAAGGAGCCGTTACAGGATCTAAAAAACCTTCTGCCCCCATCTGATCTTAGCGAATGTGAGGAGGCCATCCGCCAGTTAAATGAGTCGATTGAATTAACGGCGGAACAGATGGCAAAAATTAACCATGATATAAATGTGCTCCAGGGGTATCATGAAGAATTTATAAAACAATGCGTGCAAAAAGGAGATGCTATTTTAGACAGTCTGAAAAAGTTTCCTCCATTGTCAAGAATAGAAATTAACGGCATTAAACGAAATATGATTGAAGCGCATTTTTATGATTACGCTCCCGAAGAAAAAATGAAACGCATGGAAACTCATATCAATAACATTATCAAGGAAATTGAAAACGAGCCGTCTGTTCAAAGGGAAAAGATCGCTGCCAGGTTATCCTCAAAAGAGCTTCTGGCTCAAGTCACCGATATGGACAAGGCCACAATCCGCTTGTATAAAGTGGAAAATATCCCCGAACACTCCGGCTATAAACGTTGGGAATACGCCGTCGGTTCAGAAGGGCAGTCCAACGCGCTCTATTTTATCTTCGCCGTTTGTTTGATCTCTTATATCCGGATTCTTTCGATCAATAACACTTCCTTTCAGTCCAAGAAAGTCATCATCGCCGATAACCCGTTCGGCGCTACCAGCGCTTTGTATCTGTGGGAACCCATGTTTAGTATCTTAAAAGAAAACGATGTGCAGTTAATCGCTCCGGGGCATAACATCAGCAAGGAATTGATCTCTAAATTTGAAGTAAACTACCTGCTTAATCAGGAAATAATGGAAGATGATCGCCTAAAAGTGGTTGTCAAAGATGTTCGGACCGAGGAAGATTTGGAACAAATGAATTTTGATGTATTGCAACAAATATCGCTTTTTAATTAAAATTAACAGGTCTTGGGTTTCTCGGAGACATATCAAGAAGGGGGTTGCTTTTATGGAAAATTCACCGAATACCATGCTGGTAACTGAAGACAGATTAATCGAGTTATTACTGAATAAAAATAAAGACGTCAGGGATGAAGCTGTTTCCGCCATAGAAAGATATTTCCCAAAGTCACCCAATGTAATCAAGCATCTGCTTAAAGCTTTTCATGTTTATAAAGGGGATGCTCTACACCTGATCAGTAAAATACCATCATTTTTACCGGATGAAGAGGATATTCGGGAAATAGTTAAACTGCTTGCTGAAATCGCCGGTAAAAAAGATGAAAATTCGATTAATATATATTTTCATCTAGTGAACGGTCTATATCATTTTCCTTATGATTTAATTGCTAAACATAAAGAATCCTTCGTTTTTAACGAACATCTTAAAGAATTATATGAAATCATTACTAAGCGTAATCAAATAAAATCGCGGGCGCCCAAAATTCTTTGGACGGAATTGTCTGATATATGTAAACAAAATAAAGGAAAAAATCTCGATGATAATACCGGAGAATATGTGGGCTTATTGGTTGAAGGGCTTTTACAATACGGAGAAGAAATTAGGCATAAGGTCATTATGTCTCTCAGTCAAGCAACCACAGATTATCATTTCGAACTATGTATGGTGCAAATTGCCGGTAAATTAAAGATCCGCGAGACCGTTCCCTATCTTTTCCGGATCTTGATTGACTCGGATATTATGGATCTGGTTAATGGTGAATGCACCAGTGCGCTTGGAAAAATCGGAGGCCGGGAAGTAGTTGACCAAGTTGCACTCCTTTATCCCAAACACGAACCAATCAGGTCTCAATTGGCCTCTATCCTAAAATCAATTCCGCATGATTACTCGGAAGATCTGGCCATTCGCCTCCTTGAGAATGAGCAAGATATAGAGCAAAAGACATTTCTGGCCGAAGCGCTTTGTGGTATGTTTTCATTAAAGGCCGTTGATTTAATCACTAATATCATTAAGAACAGGCAGTATGATCCTTCGATAGTTAACTTAGCGGATTTACTGGCCCCAATATACGAATATTATCATCAGCCATATGATCTATCTTCCTTACAAAAGAAGGAACGTCAATTTCTGCAAGAGAAAATGGACAAAGATCCTCTCCGTCAAGAATTATTAAAGATGAGTAACAACATTATGAAACAGGCGGCTCAGAAAAATCCTAAAAGTAAAGTCGGCAGAAATGATCCCTGCCCATGCGGCAGCGGGAAAAAATACAAGAAATGCTGTTTGAATAATGACCGTAATTCGCTACCGCGGTAAATCTGTATTCGGATGTTAAGGAACTTGAACGACTCTATAATGAACGAAACGCATGGTTCGATCGGGAATTATCCGAAAGGAGCGCCGCCGAAGTCGCTTATGACGATCCTATTTTAGCTTGCCTTCGGAAAGGCAAATCAATTGAGGAATCAATTAAAGCCGCTAATGTTAAATATCCGGATGAAGCGTTACAGGTTGACGAAAACAACCTAAATGAGGTGCGCGATCATTATGAGTATTTGCTTAATCATCTGATACTAAAGGAACAATTCAAAATGATTGATGAAAAGTTGCGGTAATATTACAATGCTTGCCAGCGGTTCAAGTGATGAAAAGCCCGCAGAGGCCGTTGATACTCGATTATCACTTTCAATTAAAAACCGAGGCGCTCCGGCCCTGCTTTAAGCATTTAGACAACATTTTTTATACTTTTTGCCACTGCCGCACGGACAAGGGTCATTTCTTCCCACTTTAGCCTCGGGCCTTTTAATGCCCGAATTCAAATGCTTTATTACTTTTCTTTTATGCTTTTGTTCCTCGACCCATTTTAGATATTGCCGCGGCAGTTGCTCTTTAATATTGATTTTCTCCCGGAAGGATCTTTGAATCAATTCGCATTCCAATTGATATTCCTCTGAGCTGATTGAGGAAGGCCGCTCCCAACCGCATATAAAACCATATTCCCACGCATTCGCATCTAAAACCGTTAAAATAATAATCCGTTTTTCCTTCACAATATCCAGAGCTTCGGCATAAACTTCGGCGGAGATGAAACCGGCGGCAAACAGAAAATCATAAACATAATGCATTCCATAAGCTACCGCAACCCCATTGGCCTTTTTATTCGATAAAAGTCCGAATCTCCTTGCCAAATCACGCTCATATTCCTCCTCGCCGTCAAGCCGAAAATATTTATCGAAAGGATGCTCAAAGCCGCTTTCGGGATCATTTCTTTGAAAGTGCTCCATGGCCGCAAACCATATTTCACTGCCGGTGACAAAATTCACTCTCTTCTCTTCCAGCATATATTTACAAAACAACAGCATCAAACTGTTATTAAATTTTTTTCGATTCTGTTTATATTCCTGATAGCCGTATTGGGCGCCATTCCATCCATCGTTTGACAGAGTGGCGACAATATGATCAAATTCGTCATTTAACTCATAACCATAGCGCTTCATCCTGTTGATTACTTTTTTCCGCTCAACCGGTTGGCCGTTCTTTATCTTTTGATATAAACCTTGAAACTCAAGCATTAAAATTGTATTGGCAAAATCTGCTTCCGCGCCGTCTATTAATCTTTCGCTATTTTTGACAATATCATAGACATGTTCGGAAATAACCAAAGCCAAATCCGATTCACCGTAAAAATTCAGCTTATCAAGCAAGGGGATCAAATAATCGATTGCTTCGACGGGATCAACGCGGTAACTCTTGAGATTTTTACTTAACTGCTCTTTTTGATGTAAAAATAAACAATAATCCACCAGGTGCCTTTCCAAGTAATGTAATTGACCCTTCATAACCTCATAATTGGGTTTAGCGATAGCGTCGTTCAATTCAAATATCTTTTCATATTGCTTTTCTTTCCTCAAATAGCCGGTAATATCGATGATGATATCGATAAAATCAATCTCCTCCATGAAGTCCTTTGATAACGGCTTTTTAAGCGTTTCAATCAAAAATCCGGTCTTTTCATCATTACTCAATGCGGAATACTCTTCATACCAGAGATTTGGATCATCCAATGGAATTTTCACAGCGTTTTTCTCCTTAAGCGATCTTATGACTACTCTTTTACTTTATCCGCTTAATATTGTATCATAAATATTAATGGTACGGAACAATGAGATATATGGTTCATTTTTAATTATTAGTTCCGAAGACATAAACGTTTTGACCATAGGAGCGTGTCGACGGGCTGCGGGGCGAAATCATCTATGGCAATAAGGCCGGAAAACCTATGCGGATACCATACCGTAAGTTCATGACGGAAGGCGCGCTGGCCGGTCTGGAGATGGAATACTGGGCTGAGTTTCCGGTGGGAAAAATATGAGAAATATAGTTAGTAGGAAGAAGGTAGAACGTTGACCCCGGAAAGCTGCTTCAGGTTCGCGAGTCGCACTCTGAGATTCCCATATGAAAACTATATCCGTGTTTTGTAAATCCCAATGATTCATAAAACCGGTGGGCGTTTTCCCGTTTAACGTTATTTGAAACCACCGGGATGCGTATTGCCAACAATAGCTTTATAGGAAGCCAGGGATTAGCCGGTTTTTTTTAATTCCCCTTTATCCAATCAGGACAATTTAATCAGTAGAGTCTCCCGGAGTGTTGATATAATACCTGGTCGTGACGGCAATCAGTACCTTCCTCCGGAAGAGCGATACCGGGGGAGTTTGGCATCTATACCCCGGGTGGTGGAAAAAGCCCTTAAAGAGATTATTATTGGTTATAATGAAAAAGATCCAAAAAAAGTGACTATCGCCTATTTGGCCGATGGACCCTATGGCGTTTTAAAATATTAGGCGCGGTATCTTGGGCGACTGAAGGCTTAAAGCCGGATGCCGCCCTTTTTAGTGTTCACAGAAACTTTACAACTAAATTTATTGACAGATAGCTGGGCAAATGCTTTAATTAAATTTAAGAACAACTAAAAATTGGATAAAGGCAAATCCTGACGAAAGCTGGAGACGCAAA